>JBIIRW010000016.1:0-25017 GCA_044341385.1 Sediminibacterium sp.
ATGCTTATGCTAAAGCAATTGCGTTTTTAAAAGCCCACTAATCCAAATAACGATTATTTCAATAAATAAAGCGCCCTTCAAAATAGAATTTCATTTGCCTCCGCGGCACGCAGCCAAAGTCGGCTACATGAAACTATTTTGAAGGGCTTCTTTAAAACGTTCTGTGTGAAAGAAAAGATCAATATCCCTTTTCGGGAAACAGATAATTGGCAACATAATCCCCTACCCCTTCTTCTAAGGTTGAAAAGGGTGCAGTGTATCCTGCTGTGCGAAGCTTATTCATATTGGCTTCGGTAAAGTATTGGTACTTATTTCTGATATCAAGTGGCATATCAATAAATTCAATATTAGGCTGTAACCCTTGTGCAATAAAAGTATTGGCAGCCAAATCATAAAAACTACGTGCTTGGCCTGTACCTAAATTATATAAACCATTTTTTTCTTTACTCCAATGTTGCGCAAACATTTCATGCAACATCCAACCAATCACTTTTACCACATCTTTGACATACACAAAATCACGTAATTGTTCCCCATTGTTAAAATCAAGTCGGTGACTTTTAAATAGCTTCACCAATCCTGTTTCTTTGATTTGATTGAATGCATGAAAAATTACACTTGCCATTCGGCTCTTGTGTCCTTCATTTGGACCATACACATTAAAGAATTTCAAACCTGTCCAAACAGGTGGTTGACTAGCTTGCGCTATTGCCCATTTATCAAATTCATTTTTACTTATTCCATATGGATTTAATGGAACTAATTGATCTAGTATTTCATGACTATCCGTATACCCATGCTCACCGCTTCCATAAGTTGCTGCAGAAGATGCGTAAATAAATGGAATTTGTTTTTCCGATGCATAATTCCACAATGCTTTTGAATATTTCACGTTCAATTCGGCATGCACTGCGTAATTAAATTCAGTAGTATCCGTTCTTGCGCCTAAATGTATTATAGCATCAATTGTAAAATCCAGATTTGGAAGTTGCTCTAAAAAAGCTTGACGCTCAATTACTTTTAAAAATTGCTTTTGCTCCCAATTATTTCTTTTTGCTTCCACGCCAAAATCATCCACTAGTATTAATTGATTAAGTCCTTGTTCATTTAAATATTGAACAAAAACGGAACCAATAAATCCCGCTGTTCCTGTAACAACTAAAGTGGGTTGTTTTGACATGGATTGCATTTATTTTGCTAATTGTTTTTCAATTGCTGTATCATAATTATTTTTCCAATCAGCAATGCCTCCCCAATTTTCTCCATTCACTGCAATATCACTTTCAGTGACCTTGCCAATAACTGCTGATTTTATTCCTGCTTTTGCTGCAGCTGCTTCAATCTTTGCAACAGTGGCTGCATCACATGAAACCACCACCCTGCTTTGTGCTTCACCCATCCAATACGCATCAGTTCTTAATGCAGTTCCAACTGCATTCACCTCAAAGCCTTTATTATTCGTAAATGCGGATTCTAATAAAGTGACAATTAAGCCGCCTTCGCTAATATCGTGGGCACTTTTTACATTACCTGCTTTAATTAATTCCGCAACTAATTGTTGCAAATTATACTCTTCATCCAAATCAAAATAAGGTGCGTGTGAAAATTCAACACCTCTGATTTTATTTACATATTCTGAAGAACCTATATCATTTCTTTGTTCCCCCAATAAAACAATAACATCTCCGGCTTTTTTGAAATCTAGCGTCATCCTATTTTTCATATCCTCCACAATACCTACCATCCCAATGGTGGGTGTTGGAAATACTGGACCATCTGGATTTTGATTATAAAAACTTACGTTACCCCCTGTAACAGGTGTATTAAATTTTCGACAAGCAGCGCCCATCCCTTCTACCGATTTCACAAACTGATAATACACTTCAGGGTCATAAGGATTACCAAAATTCAAACAGTTGGTTACCCCAATAGGTTCACCACCAGAGCAAACAATATTACGTGCAGCCTCAGCTACTGCAATCATTGCTCCGCGCTCAGGATTTGCATAAACATATTTACTATTACAATCCACTGTCATGGCTAATGCCTTGCCAGTTCCTTTTGCAATTACAATAGAGGCATCACTTGGCGCATTGGTTGAAGTATTTGCAGCACCCACCATACTATCATATTGTGTATACACCCAACGCTTTGAAGCAATGTTGGGTATTTGAATTAATTCTTTAACAGTCGCTTTTAAATCCGTTGTATCAGCAACTGTATTCATATCAAAGGCATTGACTTTTGCTAAATAAGCAGGCGCCGAATATTCACGTGTATACACAGGTGCACCACCACCTAATACTAATTCATAGGCAGGAAGCGAAGCTTCTAATTCACCATGCATATAAAAATTAAGCAAACCATCATCAGTCACTTCACCAATATTGCTACATGATAAATCCCATTTTTCAAATACCGCTAACACTTGCGCTTCCTTTCCTTTTTCAACCACCATCAACATACGCTCTTGGCTTTCACTTAATAATAATTCCCAAGCTTTCATATTTTGTTGACGTGTTGGCACTTTGTCCAAATCAATGCGCATCCCTACTTGTCCTTTTGCACTCATCTCAGCAGTGGAACAAATAATTCCTGCTGCACCCATGTCTTGCATACCCACTACACCGCCTGTTTCAATTACTTCTAAACAAGCTTCTAATAATTTTTTTTCTTGAAACGGATCACCCACTTGCACTGCTGGTAATTCTTCCACACTGTCCGCAGTAATTTCGGCCGATGCAAAACTTGCACCACCAATACCATCTTTACCGGTAGCACTTCCCACAAAAAATACAGGATTGCCTTTTCCAAGTGCAATAGCACTAACAGTTTTACCTGCTTTCACAATCCCCACACTCATTGCATTTACCAAAGGATTGGTATGATAACATTGTTCAAAATATAATTCACCTCCCACCGTTGGAACACCAAAGCAGTTTCCATAATGACCAATGCCATGCACTACGCCGGCTAATAATCTTTTTGTTTTCGCATCGGTCAATTTTCCAAAACGTAAACTATTTAAGGAAGCAATGGGACGCGCACCCATCGTAAAAATATCTCTTTGAATTCCACCCACACCTGTTGCAGCACCTTGAAATGGTTCCAACGCACTTGGGTGATTATGACTTTCAATTTTAAATACCACTCCATAATCATTTCCAATATCCATTAATCCCGCATTTTCCTCACCAGCAGCCACTAACATTCTACCACCATCACGTGGCAAAGTTTTTAACCACTTAATGGAATTTTTATAACTACAATGCTCACTCCACATACCACTAAAAGCACATAGCTCCGTAAAGTTGGGTATACGACCTAATTTTTGTTTGATGCTTTCAAATTCATCAGGCGTTAATCTAAGTTGTTGCGCTGTTTTGACTGTAATTTCCATTCGGATGGGATTATTCGTTTTATGATGACGCGAAGGTACAAAATGACCCCTTAAGCATTTGCTTGATTTACCAACATATACCCAACTAAAATGTGTATCCACTTCAATGAATATGCATTTATTGATAATCAATCTTTTGTACGCGTTATAATATTATTAATTATTTTAATGTTAATATATTATGGAAAAAACTTAAAATTTTTAAGTTTTAAATTTTACTTTTTTAATATTCTTATATATTTTCGCTCAAATCCGTATAAAAAATATCTTTTTTAACATATATTTTATTTATTAATATTAAATTTCCTACCCTATGGCAGTTTCTAAATTAGAGTACATTTGGCTAGATGGTTACAAGCCAACACAGTCATTAAGAAGTAAGACAAAAGTTGAAAAAGATTTCAGTGGCAAATTAGCTGACTGCGATGTTTGGTGTTTTGATGGATCATCAACAGAGCAAGCGCCAGGAGGTTCAAGTGACTGTTTATTAAAACCAGTTTTTATTTGCAAAGATCCACAACGCAAAAACGCCTACTTAGTGATGTGTGAAGTATTAAGTTCAGATGGTACACCGCACCCTACTAATGGAAGAGCCACTATTGAAGATGATGATAATGATTTTTGGTTTGGCTTTGAGCAAGAATATTTTTTATGGAATCCCGCAACTGATAAACCATTAGGTTTCCCAGAAGGAGGATATCCTGGACCACAAGGACCTTACTATTGTTCAGTAGGTGCTAAAAATGCATACGGAAGAAATATTGTTGAAGAACATCTAGACGCTTGTATTGACGCGGGTTTGAACATTGAAGGTATTAATGCTGAAGTAGCTGCAGGACAATGGGAATTTCAAATATTTTCAAAAGGTGCAAAAGAAGCAGGTGATCAAATTTGGATTGCACGTTACCTATTAGAAAGAATTGGAGAAACCTATGGTGTATCCATTAACTGGCATTGTAAACCATTAGGCACCTTAGATTGGAACGGATCAGGTATGCATGCAAATTTCTCTAACACTACTTTAAGAACTTGTGGTAAGAAAGAAACTTATGATACTATTTGTGAAGCATTCCGTCCATTTGTAAAAGAGCATATTGATGTATATGGTGCAGATAACCATTTACGATTAACGGGTAAACATGAAACAGCTAGTATCCATGATTTCTCTTTTGGGGTTTCAGACAGAGGTGCTAGTATCCGTATCCCAATTGGTGCGGTAGAAAAAGGTTGGAAAGGATGGTTGGAAGATCGTCGTCCAAATTCAGCTGCTGACCCATATAAAGTAGCTGCTAGAATTATCAAAACAGTAAAAACTGCAAAAGTTTAAGGTGTAATAATTTAGTTTAAATTGACTTAAGTTCGCAATCGTACAAGGTTTTTGATCAAAATCCCCCAATTTGGGGGATTTTTTGTTGATTACTCCTACCAAATTGCCCCTAACTTTGTTTCATTGCTAATATAAAATTTAATCATATATGTCACTAAGAACCGAGGCCGTTAAACATGTAAGTCATGTTGCAACACCCACACCCAATGTTAATGCACATAAAATCACGACCATTTTTAATGAAAGTGTTTTTACTTTAAAAACAGCAAGAGAATTTTTAAGTGATGAAGCTTATAAGAGCTTAGTGAATAGTAATAAGGGTGCTAAAAAAATTGATCGCACTGTGGCCAACCAAATTGCTACAGGTTTAAGATCATGGGCAGAGAGCAAAGGGGTTACGCATTTTACACACTGGTTTCAACCATTGAGTGGCGCAACTGCTGAAAAGCATGATTCATTTTTTACATTAAAATCGGATGGCACTGCAATTGAAGAATTTGATGGTGCTGCTTTGATTCAACAAGAGCCAGATGCATCTTCCTTTCCAAATGGTGGATTAAGAGCCACTTTTGAAGCTAGAGGATATTCTGCATGGGACCCATCTTCACCCGCATTCATTATTGAAATAGGAAGTGGTAAAACATTATGTATACCTACTATATTTATTGCCTACACCGGTGAATCATTGGACTACAAAGCGCCATTGATGAAAGCAGTGGAAGCAGTCAACAAAGCAGCAGTCACTGTTTGTAATTATTTTGATAAAAATATTTCAAAGGTGGTTCCTACTTTAGGTTGGGAGCAAGAATATTTTGTAATTGATGAAGCATTGGTTAATGCACGTCCCGATTTAGTGCAATGCGGTCGTACTGTATTTGGTTCAGCCCCTGCAAAAGGCCAACAATTGGAAGATCATTATTTTGGATCTATCCCTGAAAGAATATATGCATTCATGCGTGATTACGAAAATGAAGCATACAAATTAGGTATCCCTTTAAGAACAAGACATAATGAAGTAGCACCTGCACAATTTGAGTGTGCCCCTATTTTTGAAGAATGTAATATTGCTGTGGATCATAACATTTTATTAATGGATGTAATGACACGCGTTGCAAAGCGTCACCGTTTGGTGGTATTGTTACATGAAAAACCATTTGCTGGTATTAACGGAAGTGGTAAACACAACAACTGGAGTATGGCGACTGATACTGGTATTAATTTATTAGCACCAGGTAAAACGCCAAAGACCAATTTGATGTTTTTAACCTTTTTTGTAAACACTATTAAAGCAGTTCATGATTATGCTGATATATTAAGAGCATCCATTGCATCGGCTTCAAATGATTTTAGATTAGGCGCCAACGAAGCACCTCCTGCGATTATTTCTGTATTTATTGGAGAATACTTAACCAAAGTATTGAATGATGTAGAAACAAGAGTTGGTGGAAAATTTGATGAACAAGATGAAGCCATTTTAAAATTAGATTTACACAGAAGTATCCCTGAATTGATGATTGATAATACCGATCGTAACAGAACTTCCCCTTTTGCATTCACCGGAAATAAATTTGAATTCCGTGCGGTAGGATCCACTGCCAACTGCGGACATCCAATGACAGTTTTAAATACCATTATTGCTGATACCTTAGTAAAATTTGCCGCAGAAGTAGACGCTTTAATCGAGAAAGGGGATAAAAAAGAAATCGCGATCATGCAAGTGATTCAAAAGTACATTGTATCGAGTAAGAAGATTTTATTTGAAGGCGATGGCTATAGCGAAGAGTGGCATAAGGAAGCAGAAAAAAGAGGCTTACCTAATTTAAAAACAACCCCAGTTGCATTAGATGCAATGGTGACTGAAAAATCCAAGAAATTATTTAAGGACAATGGTATTTTCACACATGCAGAGTTAGAAGCACGTTATGAAATTGAATTAGAAACTTATATCAAAAAAGTGCAAATTGAAGCACGTGTGATGGGTGACTTAGCAACCAACCATATTATTCCAGCTGCGATTAAGTATCAAAATGAATTATTGAAAAATGTAAGCTTACTTCGTGAAGCTGCATTACCTGAAAAATTATACAAGGGCCAATTAACTTTATTAAAGGATGTAAGTACGCATATCCAACAAGTGTATGAAAACACATATGCGATGGTGGAAGAAAGAAAGGTAGCCAACAATTTAACAAATTCAAGAGAAAAAGCGATTGCTTATGAAGCAAAAGTGAAGGCGCAATACTTTGATAAAATTCGTTACCACGTTGACAAATTAGAACAATTGGTTGATGACGAATTATGGACCTTACCTAAGTACAGAGAAATGTTGTTTTTAAGATAACAATATTTTTGAAAGATCCTATCCCAATAAAAAGGGAGCTCCTTTATGGGGCTCCCTTTTAAATTTCATCAGAGAATTTTTATGTAGCTTTTATATTTATATAAAAAGCGAAGAAAAAATTACTTCAACTTAAATGTTTCTAAAAATTTGGTCGTGAAGTTTCCTTTTCTAAAATCTTCATTTTGCATTAATTGTAAATGAAAAGGAATAGTTGTTTTCACGCCTTCAATTACATATTCACTTAAGGCACGATACATGGTATTGATCGCTTCCTCACGCGTCTGTGCAACTGTGATTAATTTACCAATCATTGAATCGTAATATGGCGGAATTACATAACCTGCATACACATGACTATCTACACGAACACCATGTCCGCCTGGAGTATGTAATACAGTTATTTTACCTGGGGAAGGTCTGAAATCATTGTAAGGATCTTCTGCATTGATACGACATTCAATAGCGTGTAATTGTGGTTCGTAATTACGACCGGAAATTTTTTCACCAGCCGCTATCTTTATTTGCTCCTTAATTAAATCATAACTCACTACCTCTTCAGTAACGCAATGTTCCACCTGAATACGCGTATTCATTTCCATGAAATAAAAATTGCGATGCTTGTCCACCAAAAATTCAACCGTACCAACGCTTTCATAATTAATGGCAGAAGCAGCTTTAATAGCAGCATCTCCCATGCGTTGCCTTAATTCAGCAGTCATAAATGGTGAAGGAGATTCTTCCACTAATTTTTGGTGTCTGCGTTGAATGGAACAATCACGCTCACTCAAATGACAAACATTACCATATTGATCACCCGCTACTTGAATTTCGATATGCCTTGGTTCCTCCACAAACTTCTCCATGTACAAACCATCATTTTTAAAACTAGCGCCCGCTTCCATTTTTGCATCATTATATGCCTTTTCAATATCTTCTTCTTTCCAAACTACACGCATACCCTTTCCGCCACCACCAGCTGTTGCTTTGATGATCACTGGATAAACTATTTCTTTGGCTAATTTTTTTGCAGCATCTACACTCTCTAATAAACCTTCTCCACCCGGAACCACAGGGACACCCGCTTTAATCATGGTTTCTTTCGCAGTGATCTTGTCCCCCATTTTATTAATCATATCTGGTGTGGGGCCAATAAATTTAATACCATGGTCCGCACATATTTGCGCGAACTTTGCATTCTCTGCTAAAAATCCATATCCAGGATGAACTGCATCGGCGTTGGTAATTTCACAAGCCGCCATGATATGTGGAATATTCAAATAGGACTCTTGTCCTTTAGGACCTCCGACACAAACCGCCTCATCTGCAAACTTTACATGTAAACTATCTTTATCAGCGGTAGAATAAACAGCTACTGTTTTAATACCCATCTCGCGACAGGTTCTGATAATACGCAAAGCAATTTCGCCACGATTGGCTATCAATATCTTTTTAAACATTTTTTTAATTTAAATTAGAAAATGGGAGCTGGCCTATGCTGGTTCAACCAAGAACAAAGGCTGATCATATTCCACTGGACTTGCATCTTCCACCAATACTTTAACGATGGTACCTTTTACCTCACTTTCAATTTCGTTAAATAATTTCATGGCTTCAATGATACATACCACTTTACCTGGGCTCACTTCTGTTCCTTCCTCAGCCATCAATGGCTTATCTGGAGAAGCGCGACGATAAAATGTTCCAATCATTGGACTTTTAATGGTGATCAAGTTGCTTGCAACTGGAGCTGCTGGAGCAGCTGATGTTGGTGCCGCAGGGGCTGCTTGTGCAACTGGAGCTGCTGGACCTGAAGTATACATTTGCGATGGAGCTGTGGTAACAGTTACCTTTTCTTCCTTTTGCTTAATGGTTACTTTACCATCCTTATCTTCGATGCTAATTTCACCGATATTACTCTTGTTAACTACTTTAATTAAATCGTGAATTTGTTTCAAGTCCATATTTGGCAATTTTGGGTAAAATTGGTGTTTTTTTGGTAAAAAACACAAAAAAATGGGCTTTTTTTATTAAAAATGGCCATTTTTTGCCAAAAAAATACCCCGAGGATTCGGGGTATTTTAAGCTATTTTAAGTGTAAAAAAGGCTAAATAAAGTCCAATATAAAGAAAGGGGCTCCTTTATGGGGTCCCTTTAAAAATCATAAGAGTGATTTTATGAGGACTTATATTTCAATAAAGTCCGATATAAGGAAAGGGGCTCCTTTATGGGGTCCCTTTAAAAATCATAAGAGTGATTTTATGAGGACTTATATTTCAATAAAGTCCGATATAAAATCTATTTAACTCTTTCTACGTATTCCCCATTCTTAGTATTAATTCTGATTCTTTCTCCTTCGTTTACAAATAAAGGCACCATTACAGTTGCTCCTGATTCAATAGTTGCTGCTTTCAAAGCACGAGTAGCAGTATCCCCTTTTACCCCATTTTCACAATAGGTAATCAACACCTCAATCTTTTCAGCTAATTCAGCGCCAATAGGCATTTCGGTTTCAGTATTCATGAATACAAATACTTCAGCACCTTCTATCAAGTATTGCGGAGCATCAATCATTTCCTCGGCCATTGCGATTTGCTCAAAAGTCTCATTATTCATAAGGTTATAACCACTATCATCCTTATATAAGAACTGGTAGGTCTTTTTTTCAACACGAACCGGGAAGATGTTTTCACCACTATTCCATGTCTTTTCAATTGATCTTTTGTTATCTACTCCTTTAAGCTTAGCCCAAATTTTAGCAGCCGCTCTAGCAGTTTTGTTTTCTCCAAACTCCACTACAGTATATAAATTATTGTCCAATTTTAGAATCATTCCACGACTAATGTCTGATGTTGTTGCCATAATTTTAATTTTTATTTGTCTGACGAGGGACAAAAGTACTACATGAAAGCCATTTATAAAAAAACATGGAATTTTTGTTGAGAAATAAGGGCAAAAAAACTGGGTTTAGCCTATTTTTGCGCCACAAATAACAAATTCACGCATAATGTCAGTATTAGTTAATAAAAACTCAAAGGTCATCGTTCAAGGTTTTACCGGAACTGAAGGTAGTTTTCATGCAAGTCAAATGATCGAATATGGTACCCAATTAGTGGGCGGTGTAACTCCAGGTAAAGGTGGAACTACGCATTTAGATAGACCCGTATTTAATACCGTTGCAGATGCTGTTAAAAATACAGGTGCTGATGTGAGTATCATTTTTGTACCTCCTGCTTTTGCTGCGGATGCAATCATGGAAGCTGCTGATGCAAATATTGCTTTAGTGGTATGTATTACGGAAGGTATTCCTGTGCAGGATATGATTAAAGCAAAAAATTATTTATTAGGTAAAACTACTCGTTTAATAGGACCAAATTGTCCGGGTATCATTACCGCTGAAGAATGTAAGGTGGGTATCATGCCAGGATTTATTTTTAAGAAAGGAACTATTGGTATTGTTTCAAAAAGCGGAACACTTACCTACGAGGCAGCTGATCAAGCAGTAAAAGCTGGCTTAGGTGTTTCCACTGCCATTGGTATTGGTGGTGATCCGATTATTGGAACTACGACTAAAGAAGCAGTAGAATTATTAATGAATGATCCAGCAACGGAAGGTATCATCATGATTGGTGAAATTGGTGGAAGCATGGAAGCAGATGCTGCAAATTGGATTAAAGATAATTTGAAAAAACCCGTAGTCGGATTTATCGCAGGTCAAACAGCGCCTCCGGGCCGACGCATGGGTCACGCTGGTGCGATTGTAGGCGGCGCAGATGATACTGCAGCTGCTAAAATGAAAATCATGGCAGAATGTGGGATTCACGTTTGCGCTAGTCCTGCGGACATCGGAATTACAATGGCAAATGCACTAAAAAAATAATTATTAAAATAAAGCATACTGAAATCCCTTATCCTAAAACGATAAGGGATTTTTTATTGTAAGTTTGTTCTATGATCCGCGCCATAACTTTATTTTTATTTTTGTCAATCTGTAATTATACACAGGCACAAAAATTAAGTGGCCTTAGTAAAAAGCCCGGCATTCAAATTGAATGTGCCATGCCCACTATATTATCATTAGGGCAATCCATTAAACTAAAAGTAAAAGTGCATCACAATTTACTGCAAGAAAAAACAGGACAACTTACTTTGGCTTTGATCAATCACAAAACTAAAAAATCAGTGGACGGTTGGTTTGTAAATATTTTTCCATTTCAATATT
The DNA here is from genome assembly GCA_044341385.1 of Sediminibacterium sp. Classification (GTDB taxonomy): domain Bacteria; phylum Bacteroidota; class Bacteroidia; order Chitinophagales; family Chitinophagaceae; genus Sediminibacterium. Next base: position 11,288 of record JBIIRW010000016.1, read on the forward strand.
TCACAACCATCCAAAACGAAACATTTGAAACAGAATTTCCTTTCACAGTCCCCTTTGATTACATTGGAAACTTTGATCTTGAAATTGTAGCAAGGGTCAATGAAATCAAGGATAGCATCCATATAACTATCCCAACAAAAAAAGCAAAATAAATTGCAGGAAAAAGTAAAATATTTAATTATTGGCCAAGGAGTAACGGGTACTTGGTTAAGTTATTTTTTAAACAAACAAAACATCCCGTTCAAGGTTGTTAATGATGCAAAAACTGCTTCCGCAACTAGTGTAGCAAGTGGTGTAATTAACCCAGTCACTGGTCGTAGAATTGTGCAAACATGGATGATTGACACCCTACTCCCATTTGCTATTGGCGCTTATAAGGAATTCCAACAGGATGAAAATGTCACGATTATTAAAGAAGCACCGATTGCATTAATACACCCTTCCTTACAAATGAAGGCAAGCTTTGACTACCGAATCGCACATGAAAATATTTATTTAAAGGAAAATGACAATGTCTCTTTAAGACAATACTTTAATACCCCATTTGACACAGGCGAAATTGACCAATGTTATTGGATTGATTTAATTCAATTTTTAAAAACTGGTCGTGAAAAAATTGGCAATCATTTTATTGAAGATCATTTTGATATTTCAGACATGACTTTAAATGAGCATGGCGTTCAATGGAAAAATATAAACGCTGAAAAAATTATATTCTGCGATGGCCTTAATACCATGAAGAACCCCTACTTCAAAGCACTACCGTTTGTACCCAATAAAGGAGAAGCATTAATTGTAAAAATAAAAGGACTGAAGCCAACCAACATTTACAAAACCAATATTACCATTGTTCCATGGAAAGATGATTTATTTTGGGTAGGATCAAGTTATGAATGGAGTTTTACGGATACACACCCAACTGAAAGCTTTAAAAATAAAATGATTACCGCACTAGATGCGGTTTTGAAAATTCCCTACGAAGTAGTTGATCAATTGGTAGGGATTCGGCCCGCAAATACAGAAAGGCGCCCGTTTGTTGGGATACATCCACAATATCCGCAATTGGGTATTTGTAATGGCATGGGTACAAAGGGCTGCTCACTTGCCCCTTATTTTGCGAAACAACTTATAGATCATATTGAACAAGGAAGTATCATAGAACCAGAAGCTGACATAAAAAGATTTACCTCAATTTTATCAGATTAATTAAAGAAAAAAATAAAAAAAAGAATATTTTTATTCTACATTAAAAACTGATTAGCAATAATCTCTAAATAATCACAATGAACAATAAAACGAACGACAAATATAATATTCCATATAAGTACCGTAAAATGGAAAACTTACATATCGTATTTTGGTTGTTTAAAGATATTGCCTGGTGCTTGTCTTTGACTCTTTTAGGCGTTGTGATGATTATTCCAACTTTAACTATCTCCATAATTATCGCCTATAGAACGCGAAATATTTTTTCTGAATTAGCGCATAACCTCGCTATCACGGTTTGGATTACGGCCAACTCATTTTGGATGTGTACTGAATTTTTTGGTGTAGATCATGTTATCGTATATGGCAATATCACGATGAAGCATTTAGCAATGATTCCATTTGTCACAGGCATCTTGATATTAGGCTATTACTATCTTATCTATAAGCCATCTCACAAAGAAGAAAATTCAACTTTATAATTTAATTCAAGTGCTTTTTCAAACGATAGGATTGAAAAAATGTAGCTAATCCCAATAAGGAAACAGTTAAAAACGCCCATCGTAAACCTATGGCTTGGGATAAGAATCCAATGATGGGTGGGCCAATCAAAAATCCGAAAAACCCAATAGAGGAAACTGAAGCTAACGCAATACTCGCTTGCCCAGGTGCCGCACTCCTACCAACAGATCCATAAATGGTGGGAATGACTGAGGATACACCAAAACCTACCAACATAAATCCAAAAGTGCTAATTATAATACCTGGTAGCATTACCGCTATAATTAATCCAATGGTAACTAATAAGCCACTTAACATTAATTGTTTTCTTGCCCCCCAATAATTTATTAATATATCTGCAAACATTCGACCAATGGTCATACAAGCCATAAAACTAATATATCCCATAGTACGATATTCATTAGGTACCAATACTACTTTTTGAAAATAAATACCACTCCAGTCAAACATCATTCCTTCGCAAATCATGTTTCCTAAAGCAATAAATCCAAATTGCAACATAAGTGCACTTGGCTTATTCCACATTTTATTAAGTGGTTGCTTATTTTTTTCAGAAGGCATTAAATAGGGATGTGCAAAAACCAAATAAATAATTGAGACCAATGCAACAAACACAAATTGATATAAGGGAGAAATATGTTTTGCAACAAAAAGCCCGCCTACCAAACCACCCACAAAACCAGCCAAACTCCAAAAACCATGAAAGGTGGATATGATACTTTTCTCAAATAATTTAGATAATACCACTGCTTGTGTATTCACCGCTACATTGTAAAAATTACCTGCCATGCCAAAAATAAATAAGCAAATTCCTAATTGCCATGTTTGTGTAATTGTCCCAATTAAAATTAAGGAAAGCGGATATAAAACAGCTGCAATTTTGAGCATTCTGTTACTGCCATAAATGGAAGTCAAACTACCTGAAATAGGGATGCCTAAAAACGAACCCACAGGCAAAAATAACAGCATCGCACCCAATTCAGCATCATTTAACCCCAACTGCATTTTAATATCAGGAATCCTGCTCGCCCAACTGGCAAAACAAATACCAGTAAAAAAGAAAAAACCGGACAAAACAATGCGCCTAGTGCGGTTTGAGATAAGGAAATCGGTCATGGCGCAAAGATGATGAATTTATGGGAATTGAAGTATATTTGTAGTCCAAACCTATTTCAATATTTTTTTATGTATCGTACGCACCATTGTGGAGAATTAAATAGTCAATTTGTTACTCAAAATGTGACCCTTGCAGGTTGGGTACAAACCATTCGCAAATTTGGCGCTATCACATTCGTGGATTTAAGAGATAGGTATGGCATCACACAACTTTTAATTGGAGAAGAGCTTCAAAACGAATTGGATAAAAATCCTTTAGGAAGAGAATTCGTTATTCAAGTGAAAGGAACCGTCATTGAGCGCTCTAGTAAAAATGCAAATATTCCAACAGGTGATATTGAAGTAAAAGTTGCCGAATTTAAAATTTTAAATGCATCTGCTATTCCGCCATTCACCATTCAAGATGATACGGACGGAGGCGATGACATTCGTATGAAATACCGTTTCTTGGATTTAAGAAGAAACGCCGTAAAAAAGAATTTAGCATTACGCTATGATGTAAACCGTGCAACCAGAAATTATTTACATGAAAAAGGATTCATGGATATTGAAACGCCTTTTTTAATTAAATCTACGCCCGAAGGCGCACGTGATTTTGTGGTGCCTAGCAGAATGAACGCGGGTGAATTTTATGCATTACCGCAATCACCCCAAACCTTTAAGCAACTTTTAATGGTGAGTGGGTACGATAGATACTACCAAATTGTAAAATGTTTTAGAGATGAAGATTTAAGAGCCGACAGACAACCAGAATTCACGCAAATTGACTGCGAAATGAGTTTTGTAGAGCAGGAAGATATATTGAACATGTTTGAAGGTTTAATTAAAAGCATATTTAAAGATGTAAAAAATATTGATTACACAGAAACTGTGCAACGCATGACCTGGGAAGATGCAATGTGGCAGTTTGGTAATGACAAACCTGATATTCGTTTTGGCATGCAATTGTGTAATTTGAAAAAACCTGCGCATGTATTTTCTGACAAAGCAGATCAGTCAGCACTCATCAATGGAGTTGACTTTAAAGTATTTGACGAAGCAGAAACAGTGATTGCAATTGCAGTACCAGGATGTAGCGAATACTCCCGCAAGCAAACTGACGAATTAACTGAATGGGTTAAAAGACCGCAGATTGGCATGAAGGGGCTGGTATTCATTAAATGCAATGCCGATGGGAGTTTCAAAAGCAGTGTAGATAAATTTTATTCAGAAGATAAATTAAAGGCGATCGCAGCTGCTTCAAATGCAAAAGCTGGCGATTTGATATTAATATTAGCGGGTGCGGAAGAAAGAACAAGAAAAGCAATTAGCGAGCTTCGCTTGGAATTAGGCAAACAATTAGGCTTCAGAAAAGAGGATGAATTTAAATTATTGTGGGTATTAGATTTCCCCTTATTTGAATACGACGAGGAAGGTAATCGTTGGGTAGCTAGGCACCATCCATTCACATCACCAAAGCCGGATCATATTGACATCATGATCAACAATGCACCTGAAATTAGTGACGCTGCAAAATATTTAGAACATCCTTATGCAGGTATCAAGGCGAACGCCTATGATATGGTATTAAATGGCAATGAAATTGGTGGTGGATCAATTCGTATTTTCCAACGTGCCTTACAAGAAAAAATGTTTGCAGCTTTAGGCATGAGCCCGGAGGAAGCACAACATAAATTTGGATTTTTATTAGGCGCTTTTGAATATGGCGCACCCCCACATGGAGGAATTGCATTTGGCTTTGACCGTTTATGTGCTTTATTAGGTGGCAGTGAAAGTATTCGTGACTTTATTGCTTTCCCTAAAAATAACAGCGGTCGTGATGTGATGTTAGATGCGCCAAGTAGCATTGACGATAAGCAATTTGAAGAGCTTCACATAAAATTGAATTTGAAATAAATTATTGTAATTAAACGCATCAGTCCTCATGTCGAATGAAATGAAATTGTACACTGTACTCTCCTATTGCTTAATTCCAATAGCTTTATTTTTTGCCTTTTTAGATATCATTATTTTAGCCACTTCATTGGCAAATCCAAGTGCCCTAATTATGGTATTTATCGTAGCATGTTTGGTTATATACACCTATTCTAGTTTTAAATTTTTAAAAACTGGCGTAGAACGTGAACAAATTCAAACAAAGAAAACAAAGGATTGGATCAAAGTCAATGCCTATGTAAGTTTGTTCTTATGTAGTTTGTTTTTTATTAATTCGATTAGTATACTTATCTCCACAAACGAAGTATTAAGCGGCTTCATTGACCAGTTTCTAGAACAACAAGCTGGATTCCCTGCCGAAATAACTAGTAAAATGATCCTTTCTATATTAAGGGGTGTTTCCGTATTTTTATTAGTCACTGGAATTATTGGAATCCTGCACATCAGAACCACCCTAAGATTAGTTAAGCAATATGACTATTTATTTGAATAGTATTTTTTAAGTCAGGCAACGCTTGTCTCACTTTATCTGTGCGTAAGCAATGACTTTATTTTTATTCCGAAATAATGGGGTCGCTCCACTCAAATTTTATATTTCTAATTTTGTATCTTTATACAAATGAACAATGCCATCCCATTAGCTGAAAGATTACGCCCAAAAACGCTTGCCGATTTGGTTGGACAGGAACATCTTTCCAGTCCGGACAGTGTTTTACAAAAAGCAATTACAAAAGGCAAAGTCCCCTCTATGATATTATGGGGCCCACCAGGGGTAGGCAAAACAACTTTAGCTAATATTATTTCCACCACATTTAATAGCGCGTATTATCAACTCAGTGCCATTAGTAGCGGTGTAAAGGAATTAAGAGAAGTTATTGAAGAAGCCAAATCAAAAACAGGTGCTATATTATTTATAGATGAGATTCATCGATTTAATAAAGGCCAACAGGATGCATTATTAGGCGCAGTAGAAAAAGGTATTATCACTTTAATTGGCGCTACAACCGAAAACCCCAGTTTTGAAGTAAACAGTGCCTTACTCAGCAGATGTCAGGTATTTATATTAAAAGCATTGGATGAAAAGGCATTAGATAAATTAATACACCAAGCCATTGAAAAGGATGAATTATTTCAAGGACAAACTATTGAGATCAAAGAAACCGAAGCCTTATTTCAACTTTCCGGTGGCGATGGACGAAAATTATTAAACTTATTAGAATTATCAGTTGAAGCCTTAATAGATATTGAAAAATCAGGATCACCGTTAGAATTGACCAATGATTGGGTGATGGAAGTAGCGCAAACCAATATTGCACGCTATGATAAAAATGGCGAACAACATTATGATATTGTTTCCGCATTTATCAAAAGTATGCGTGGATCTGATCCTAACGCCGCAGTGTATTGGCTATCCAGAATGATTGCAGGTGGCGAAGATGTGAAATTCATCGCACGTCGTATGCTTATTTTTTCAAGTGAAGATATTGGCAATGCCAATCCAAATGCTTTTTTATTGGCCAATGCATGTTTTGATGCTGTGACAAAAATCGGTTACCCTGAAAGCAGAATTATATTGTCACAATGCGCCATATATTTAGCCAGCTCCCCGAAAAGCAATGCATCCTACGAAGCCATCAATCATGGACTTGCACTTGTGGACAAAACAGGGAATTTACCGGTGCCTTTACATTTAAGGAATGCCCCAACTAAATTAATGAAGGACTTATCCTATGGCAAAGATTACCAATATTCACATTTGGGTGAAAACAATTTCCTTGAACAAGAATACTTACCTGACCAAATAAAAAATACCGCATTATTCCAGCCACAAAAAAACGCAAGAGAACAAGAAATAAAAAAGTTCTTGAACGAAAGATGGAAAGGCAAATATGGCTACTAGTCCACAAACCCTAATCAATTTTTAATTACATTTGTTATATGAGTCAACTAAATAATACCACTTGGGTAACGAAACATTTTTCAGATCTTTCTGTAGCGGAAGTATATGAAATGTTGCGCCTAAGAAGTGATGTATTTGTAGTAGAGCAGCACTGTATATTTTTAGATGCGGATAACAACGACCAAAAAGCTTATCATGTACTTGGCTATATCGATGGAACATTAATTGCAACAACACGCTTATTTGATAAAGACATTGTTTACAATGGCTATCAAAGTATTGGACGCGTTGCAAATGCAGCAAAATATAGAGGTATGGGTATTGGAAAGAAATTAATGCAATATTCCATTGAACAATGCGAACAACTTTTTGGGAAAGGTCCTATCAAAATTGGCGCCCAACTTTATTTAAAAAAGTTTTACAACGAACAAGGATTTGAACAAGTGGGTGAAATATACCTTGAAGATGAAATTGATCACATCCCGATGATTCGTCACTAGAATAACTTATACGAAAATTTAATCCCTTGTGTATTTGGACTATTTTGTAAATACCCTTTTACGAAATCAACCCGTATTAATTTAAATATTTTCTCCACTGATACGAAGGTTTCAAAGTAATTAGGCTTACCGCTTACATTCAATGTATTTGCCCCTAGCACAAAAAACCAATTTAATTTTTTAAATACTGGAATTTTATTAGAAATGAACCCATTCAAATGATATTCGAAATGGGATTCCGTATACATGGAAGCCGTGTTACTAAAAGTATAATAAGGTAATAACTGGAAACCATTCATGTAGTTATAATTGACATCAATTTCATTACCTAAATAATGCTGGTAATCGGGCGTGAATACTTTATTTGCATTAGAAAAACCGCCAATAATAACTTTTGCATCTAATTTACCATATAGTTTTAAATTCAAATTTTGTGAAGCAGTTACCCGCCACTTAACAAAATCAACATCGCTTCCTACAATAGATCTCAAACCACTTGCTACATTAAAATTAAGTGTAGGATATTTTGAACCCAAATTGATCATACGCTCAGGCAGTTCAAGGTATTTGGAGAAAGGTCTCCAGGTAATATTAAAATTAAGCACCAATGCTTTGTGCGGTACTAAATTAGCACTCATTAAAGTAGTAGGATAATTTGGATCAAAAGTTTTACCCTTTAAAATTTCAATCACATTATCCATTGGTTTTCGATTTTGATATTGCAAATTCACAGATGCATTGATACCTTGTCCAAAATTTCGCCCATATCCAATTTTAAAGAATGAGGCGGAATAAGTTTTCATATCATTTCGCCCCCAGATATATCCGCCTACCGAATTAGCCAATTCTGTAATTGGATTATTATTATTAAACTGAAAAACGTTATTACCAAATCCTACATTCATGGAGGACCTAGATTTTGTGGGGAATGTGTAGTTGGTAATGACCTCCCCAAATAATTTTTGCTTACTTAACCCATACCTTAATGCAGGATTAATTTGAAGGTTATTATATCTTTTGTATTGTTTTGAATAGGACATTCTAAAATTCATCACCCTTCCTTCCGCAGGATTAAAATAACTAGGAAAGGTGGTGAGTAAAGGATCAAACCGTAGGAAGGTTTTTTTTGTTTGTATACTATAGTTATAACCTCTTATAAACACATTAAAAAACTTTGGCTTATTCCTGACCTTATCCACGCTATCCATATAGGCAGGTGTAGATCGCAATTTTTCAAGACTGTCCTTTTTAATAAAATCCAAAGCCTCACTAGGAAGCAACGAAACAGGGCGCGCACTATCCCAAAATTGCAATGATTTTTTATTAGAACTATCTAGGTATTTTATGACAATGTTGCTAAAATACTTTGGACCAAAATTTTTATTGATTTCATATTGGTTATACACCTGCAAAAAGCCACCATAAAACTTGAAACCCAAAAAACTACCAGCAATATTACTCACTTGTTGCTTAACCACCCATTGATTATTAATGGGTGTATATATTTGCTCATAGCTCACCGTATCCACTAATTGCAACTGCTGTTCCTTTAACAAATTCAACTGGACACTATGAATGCACCAACGACCATCAATGATGGTGATGAACCCAGTAAACAAAGGTTCCTGCTTACGCTTAGGTGTTACTTTAATTCTACAAATCTCAAGTCCATTTTCATAAAACGACCCTAGGTATTTATACTTGTAATAATTAAGTGCATTATCTGCGATAGGTGAAATAAATCCACGTGGATTAAAGGCATTACTTACCACAATATTGTTTTCGTAAAATGAGATAATTGATGGATTCCCAAATCCAAACCCATTACTACGCCCACTCACCTTAGTGGAAGTTATTTCGACTTTTTTTTGATTGTCTTTAATGGAATAATCTGCAAAAGTTTCTGACAAATACAACAGCTTCGCTTTACTGGTATCGCCATCCTCAAAATCGACCGTATCCCCTAAAAACTTACTGGGGTAGTCCCTTAATTGTATTTGACCCTTTAAATATACTTGACATTTAAAATTATTGAACTCCTTTAAATAGATGGGCCTTTGCTTAATCGCATTTCTGATAATTTCATATGCCGGATCCTCCCCTTTATTTGACACAACCACCTCCTTCAATTCGTATTCTTGTTCCTCTAAAACAAAATTTAAAGTGGTGACATTGTCATCAATTTTTATTTTTTTCTCATTGGTCTTAAATCCAATATTTTGACAAACAACTATATATTCCCCTTTTGTTACTTGCAATGCATACTGCCCCCTACTATTTGCGGTTGTCCCCTTGTTAGTTTTTTTGATACTAATTGACGCGAATGGTATTTCCTTCCCCTTTATATCCTTTACAGTTCCTTGTAAAGTACCCGCCTTTACTATTGAAGACTGAAACACAAAAGCAATAATCAATAAAAAAGAGCGATATAATAAAGTAGTTTTCAAAAGCGAGTTTTATAATTTATAAATAGAACGAATAAGTATGAAATAGGTTACAAAATCATACTCCAGCCTATTTCATTTCTAAAGTTAAATATTTAGCGGTATGTGTTTTTGATTTTTTAATCATTTCTTCCGGTGTGCCTGCAAACTGAATGAGTCCGCCGCCACTTCCCCCTTCGGGACCTAGGTCAATAATATGATCGGCTACTTTTATTACATCCATGTTATGCTCAATGACTAATACGGTATTGCCCCTATCCACTAGTCTATTCAATACCCCAATTAATAATTGTATGTCCTGAAAATGCAAACCCGTAGTGGGTTCATCTAGTATATAAAATGTTTTACCCGTATCCTTCTTTCCTAATTCCGTTGCCAATTTTACACGCTGCGCCTCACCACCACTTAAGGTAACTGCCGATTGCCCCAAGGTGATATATCCCAATCCCACTTCCAACAAAACTTTTAATTTGCGATAAATAAAAGGTACTGCTTGAAAAAATTCACAGGCTTCCTCCACAGTCATGTTTAATACATCGCTGATGGACTTGCCCTTATACCTAATTTCCAGTGTTTCTCTGTTATATCTTTTACCGCCACATTTTTCACAATGCACATATACATCTGGTAAAAAATTCATCTCTATTACACGCATCCCGCCTCCTTCGCATACTTCGCAACGCCCATTTTTAACATTGAATGAAAAACGACCTGCTTGATAGCCCCTAATTTTTGCTTCAGGTACAGATGCAAACAAAGTTCTAATATCAGTAAAAAAGCCACAATAAGTTGCAGGATTACTTCGAGGTGTTCGACCAATGGGTGATTGATCGATCTCAATAACTTTATCAATATTTTCTATGCCTGCCACTTTTACATAAGGCATGGGCTTGGTTTTACTTTGATAACAATACTGAGATAAAATTGGATACAAAGTTTCATTAATCAATGTCGACTTTCCACTTCCACTTACTCCCGTGACTACGGTAAATGTCCCTAAAGGAAAATCACAATTCACTTTTTGTAAAGTATTACCAGTAGCTCCTTTAATACTTATAATTTGACCATTCCCTTTTCTGCGTTCTGACGGTATCTCGATTTTCTTTTTCCCTGCTAGATAAAGTGCTGTGTCCGATTTTAATTTGATAATTTCCTGTGGGGTTCCTTGTGCTACAATATGACCACCATGAATTCCTGCCCTTGGACCAATATCCACCAAATAGTCTGCCGCCATCATGATATCCTTATCATGCTCTACCACTAATACTGTATTACCGATATCACGTAATTGTTTTAATGCAGTGATTAATCTTTGATTATCTCTTTGATGAAGGCCGATAGAAGGCTCATCCAATATATAAGTAATCCCTTGTAATTGAGATCCAATTTGCGTTGCCAAACGAATACGTTGCGACTCCCCGCCACTCAATGATTTGGAAGGGCGACTTAAAGACAAATAGGATAACCCCACATTCATTAAAAAAGAAATACGATCATCAATTTCTTTTAATATACCACTTGCAATTTGTGAATCTTTTTTATCCAACTTTACTGGCAATTTTTTAAACCACTCTTGCAAGTCGTCCAAATGCATGTCATTTAAAAATGCAATATTTTTTTCATTTACCTTAAACCACAAACTTTCTTTTCTTAATCTAGCACCTTCGCAAGTTGGGCAAGTGTTCAATTCCATAAACTGCTCCACCCATGCCTTTAACACCTCTGTACTTTGTGATGAGGTAAACCATCTTTTCAACATAGGCACAATACCTTCATAACTTCCTGTATAGGTATCTGGAATATTTTCATCGTTCAAATCCAAATCTAAATTGGATGAAATATTTTTATCCCCAAATAAAATCAAATCTAATTGCTCTTTGCTTAATTCATTGATGGCTTTATCTAAGTTAATTTTATATTTTCTTGCAAACTGTTTTACTTGATTATAAACGCTTGCTTCTCTTTCTTCCCCCAACGGCGTAACGCCTCCTTCCTTAATACTAAATGATTTATCTGGAATGAGTAAATCCATGTTAATGGCATACACATTACCCAATCCCTTGCAATTTGGACAAGCACCATAAGGAGAATTAAACGAAAAGCTATTCGGTGAAGGCTCCTCATAACTAAGTCCGGTGGTTTCACACATCAATTGTTTTGAATATTGAACCGCTTTTGTTTTCCCTTCTTCTAAAACAAATAACAAATCCTTACCCATTTTTAAACATTGGGAAACACTTTCACCCAATCTAATTTTCATAGCCGCATTCACTGGAATACGATCCACGACTACTTCAATATCATGTATTTTGTATCGGTCTACCTGATACTTCGGTCTTAATTCAATAATCTCACCATCAACCCTTGCTTTTAAAAATCCTTTCTTTCTAATTTCTTCAAATAACTCGCGATAATGTCCCTTACGACCACGTACCACTGGCGCCAATAAATTAATTTTTTTATCCTTAAACTGTGTGGCAATATTTTGAATGATTTCTGCTTCGGAAAATTTCACCATGGGTTTTCCCGTATTGTAACTATAGGCCTTCCCAATTCTTGCATATAATAAACGCAAAAAATCATATAATTCAGTAACTGTTCCAACTGTTGACCTGGGGTTTTTATTGGTCGTTTTTTGTTCAATGGCAATCACAGGCGACAATCCAGTAATTTGATCTACATCAGGCCTTTCCATATCTCCCATAAACTGTCTTGCATAAGCACTAAAACTTTCCATATAACGTCGCTGTCCCTCGTTGTAAAGGGTATCAAAAGCCAGGGATGATTTGCCGCTTCCACTGACGCCAGTAAACACCACCAATTCATTTTTAGGGATGGTAATATCAAAGTTTTTCAAGTTATGCTCCCTAGCACCAATGACCGATATATATTCTTTTTGTTTATTCATGAGATTTGGTAAAGTTATAACAACCCATCAAATAAATAGTTGACTCACAAGCACAAACATTTAGTAATTTTGCATAAATAAGCCTATTAAAACCATGTCTATTTTAAATAGCACAAAAATGCCCTTAAATGTTAGCTACAAATTGGCGCAGGCTTCTGCATTCATCATAGCCATTATATTGTTCATTCTTAGCTATATTTTTGGAAGGGACGACCTGTTTTTATGGTTTAACACCAATCTCGGCGCATTTGCCGATACCTTTTTTTCTTATTTCACTTATTTAGCGGAAGGCTGGATTTGGATACCTTATTTGCTAGTTTTAGTATTGCTTTTAAAAAAAGATGCTGCATTTATTTTGATCAATTTTTTAAGTTCTACGATTCTGACCCAAGTGCCCAAAAATGTATTCTGGCCAAATGTGAATCGACCCATAGCGAGTGGTATTCCAACTACTCAAATTCATACAGTACCAGGTGTCGAAGTGCATACTTACAATAGTTTTCCCTCAGGTCATACCGCAACCGCATTCACTTTATTTTTAATTACTGTATACCTATTTCCAAATAAAAAAGTTGTACTAGCTGGTGCTATATACGCTTTAATTTGTGGGTATTCTAGAATATACCTTGGACAACATTTCCCATTAGATATTGCTGGAGGAATTATTGCAGCATTATTAAGTGTTGCATTAAGTATACAAATAAGAAAAAAATTATTTAAAAAGCCTTTTTAATATTGCACCCTATGAAATATAAAATATTTAGTTTCATTATCGCCCTAAGCTTCATTGGGCAATTAGCATCGCAGGATACCTCAAAAGTAAATAACCACAACTACACTGTTGCTGAAAAAAATATTATTGACATCACCCAGCAAATTGTGCCTGGAAGAAAAAATAGTCCAGCGCAACAAGTCAAGCCCTATATTATTTTAATATCAGCAGATGGATTTAGGGCTGATTTTGCAGAAAAATATGAAGCCAAAAATTTACAAAATTTTTCCACCAATGGGATTCGTGCAAAATTCATGACCCCATCTTACCCTTCAGTTACTTTTCCAAATCATTATAGTATTGTTACTGGATTGTATCCTTCGCATCACGGCCTGGTGGATAATAGCTATATCGATGTTCCTACTGGCGAATTTTACAATATGGGGAATAAAAAAATGGTGGCAGAAGGAAAATGGTATGGCGGAAC
>JBIIRW010000017.1:0-24770 GCA_044341385.1 Sediminibacterium sp.
AGCAAGGAAGGGATCATGCATATATGCATGACCTATTTAAATGAAGGCGATCAGGTATTAATTCCAAATCCTGGTTATCCGACATACACAAGTGCAGTTAAGTTAGCGGGTGGCACTCCGCTTTATTATGCATTAACTGCCGAAAACAGTTGGGCACCTGACTTTGAAAATTTAGAAAAATCAGATTTATCAAAAGTCAAGTTGATGTGGGTGAACTATCCGCATATGCCAACAGGTCAAAGTCCTACTAAGGAATTGTTTGAAAAATTAGTAGCCTTTGGAAGGAAGCATCAAATATTGATTTGTCATGACAATCCTTACGCATTCATTTTAAATGATCAACCAGAAAGCTTATTAAGCATTCATGGTGCGAAAGAGGTAGTGATTGAATTAAACTCTCTTAGTAAAAGTCAGAATATGGCAGGTTGGAGAGTGGGCATGTTAATTGCCGCCGAGGACCGAATCAATGAAATACTTAGGTTTAAATCCAACATGGATAGTGGTATGTTTTTGCCTGTGCAATTAGCAGCGGCCAAAGCATTAAGCTTGGATCAAAGTTGGTATGACTCCGTGAATAAAATATATACAGCACGACGTGAAAAAGTATTCGAATTATTAGATGTTTTAAAATGTGCCTATTCAAAACAACAAGTGGGAATGTTTGTTTGGGCTAAAATTCCCGCTTCTTACAAAGATGGTTATGCGTTAAGTGATAAGGTATTGTATGAAGCCAATGTTTTTATCACCCCTGGTGGCATATTTGGTAGTGCAGGTAACGATTATATCAGAGTAAGTTTATGTGGTTCATTGGAAAAATTTAGTGAAGCAATAAAAAAAATAAAAGAATGCGTTTAGCAGTGGTCGGTATTGGTTTAATGGGAGGCTCCATTGCATTGTCTTTGAAAAAGAAAGGCTTTGTTAGTCATGTTATTGGCGTGGATCAAAACATAGAACACCAACAGCAAGCTTTGCAATTAGGTATTGTAGATGAGATTATGTCCTTGGAGGACGCGGTTACATCTTCTGATATCATTGCGCTTGCAACACCGGTTAATGTTGCTGAATCATTATTGCCCACTATTTTGAATTTAGTGAATAAGCAAGTTGTTTTTGACTTAGGGTCTACTAAGGAAAGTATTGTAAATGTCGCGAATGCACATTCCAATAAAGGAAGATTCGTTCCAACACATCCAATGTGGGGTACTGAATTTAGTGGTCCAACAGCTGCGCAAACAGATGCTTTTGTAGATAAGGCGACGGTCATTTGTAATAAATCACAAGTGGATTCAGATGCTTTAGTAATCATTGAGCAAATGTATGTTCAGTTAGGTATGCATATATTATACATGGATGCAATCAAACATGATATTCATGTGGCTTATATAAGTCATATATCGCATATTACTTCATTCGCACTGGCAAATACAGTGTTGGAGAAGGAAAAAGAATCTGATGCAATTTTCGAGTTAGCAAGTGGTGGTTTTGAAAGCACCGTTCGTTTGGCAAAGTCCAATGCGGAAATGTGGGTGCCCATCTTTATGCAAAACAAAGAAAATGTGTTAGATGTGTTAAATGAGCATATTAGTCAACTTAGAAAGTTCAAAGCCAGTTTGGAAAAAGAAAATCCGGACTATTTGTTGGAGTTGATTCAAAATGCGAATAAAATAAAAAGGATTTTAAAATAATTACAAAAAAGTAAAACACTATCAGTGATTTTACAAAAAATATTAAAAATGAAGAAGAAAGAAGATTTAAATATAACGAATGAATTAATTGAGGCGGTTAAATCTCAAAAAACCTTTTCGGAGATTGGGATTAATGAGCAATTAGTGAAGGCAGTTACAGAATTGGGATACACGCACGCTACTGAAATTCAGGAGCGTTCGATTCCTGTGTTGATAAGTGGTACTAAGGATTTTATTGGATTAGCACAAACAGGTACTGGTAAAACAGCTGCATTTGGTTTGCCATTATTACAATTAATTAAAACTGCAGATAAGTTTCCACAAGCATTAGTGGTTTGTCCAACCAGGGAATTGTGTATGCAAATTGTAAATGAAATGAATTTGTTTAAAAAGCACATTTCAGGTTTACAAGTATTAGCAGTGTATGGTGGTACCTCGATAGGCATGCAAATTAAAGATTTAAAAAGAGGCGTACAAGTGGTGGTCGCAACACCAGGTAGGTTAATTGATTTGATTGAAAGAAAAGCAATTAATTTAGAAAAGATACAATACGTGGTATTGGATGAGGCAGATGAAATGTTAAACATGGGATTCCAAGATGACATTGAATTTATCTTAAAAAACACACCGAACAGAGAAAGTATTTGGTTGTTTAGTGCAACAATGCCTGCTGAAATCAGAAAGGTAAGCAAGCGTTACATGAAGGAACCTGTGGAAGTAACTATTGGTAAAGTAAATGCTACAAACAAAAGTATTGATCACCAATATTATTTAACATCTGCGCAACATCGTTATGAAACTTTAAAAAGAATCATTGACTTTAATCCAGGTATTTACGGAATAATTTTTACACGTACCAAAGCAGATGCGCAGGATGTAGCACAAAGATTAACGCGCGAAGGTTATGATATTGATGCCATCCATGGTGATTTAACGCAACAACAACGTGATCGCGTAATGGGCCAATTTAGAGATAAAAGTTTGCAATTATTAATTGCAACGGATGTGGCTGCACGTGGTATTGATGTAAAAGGTATTACGCACGTAATCAATTTTGAATTGCCGGATGATGTGGAAGTATATACCCACCGAAGTGGCCGTACGGGTCGTGCGGGTAGTCAAGGAATTTGTATTTCGATTGTACATGCGCGTGAATCTTATCGTTTACGTCAAATTGAAAATATTAATAAATGTACCTTCCATAAATTGGATATCCCAAGTGGTAAGGATGTATGTCGTAAACAATTTTTCCATGTGATGGATAAGTTAATGTCAACAGATGTGAGTCATGGTGATTATGAAACTTATGTTCCTATGTTGGCAGAAAAATTTGCTGACATGACTAAGGAAGAAATTTTAAAGCGTGTCGCTGCTTTGGAATTTAATCGTTTCTTAAGTTATTATGAAAATGCACAGGATTTAAATATTCGTACTGCAGATAAAGGACGTCGTGAACCAATGCAACAACAGGATCGCAATCGTGATAGGGGTCGTCAAGAATTTGGCGGTGCTGATCGTGGTCGTACAAGAAGTAATGATCGTCGTATGGAGCGCAGTTCATCGGATCGTAGTTCCTCAGATCGTGGAAGTCGAGGTGCGGAAAGAGGTGCAACTGGGTATACCCGTTTGTTTGTAAACTTAGGTACCAAGGATGGTTTTTATAAAGCCAGCTTTTTACAATTCATTTTAGACATGAGTGATTTGAGGAAAGAAGCTTTAGGAAAAATTGATATGCGCGATATGAACAGCTGGGTTGAAATTGAATCAGGTGCTGCAAAACAAATGATCAATGCAGTAGATGGCAAAAATTACAAAGGCCGTCGTATTAGAATGAATGATGCAGACAGCGGTGGTCCAAAAGGATTCAGCAAAAAAGAAGGTCAATAGAAAGCGCTATTGAAAAAAATGTAAAGCACACAAAAAAATAAATATTTAAATATTAAAATTGGGAAAAATGGCAGACTTAACAGAACAACAACAAAAAGTAAGCATTTTATTAAAAAAATCACCCTTGATTATATCTGGTCCTTGCAGTGCAGAAACGGAGGAGCAAGTGATGCAAACTGCTATCCGATTGGCAGCCACTGGTAGAGTGGATATTATGCGTGCAGGTATTTGGAAACCAAGAACGCGTCCTGGAAGTTTTGAAGGTATTGGCACCAAAGGTTTGCCTTGGATGCAACAAGCCAAAAAAGAAACTGGACTGCCCGTAGCTATTGAAGTTGCGACTGCAAAACAAGTGGAAGATGCCTTGCATTTTGATGTTGATGTTTTGTGGGTTGGTGCACGAACTACAGTTAATCCCTTTAGTGTGCAAGAAATTGCAGATGCATTGAAAGGGGTGAAAGTTCCAGTTTTAATTAAAAATCCAATCAATCCTGATTTAGAATTATGGATAGGAGGGATGGAGCGCATCGCAAAAGCAGGAATCGAGGATTTAGGTTTAATACATCGCGGATTTAGTTCCTATGGAAATACCGAATTCCGTAATGCACCCATGTGGCATCTGGCTATTGAGATGAAGCGTCGTTACCCAGGTATTCCAATGATCAATGATCCTTCTCACATTTGCGGTCGTCGTGATATTTTACAAGAAGTAGCGCAACAAGCAATGGACTTAGATTTTGATGGTTTAATTATTGAATCACATATTGATCCAGACAATGCTTGGAGCGATGCCAAACAACAAATCACACCAGAAGTGTTGAAAGTGATGTTGGAATCAATTCGTTGGAGAAAAGAAGATGTTGCTTCTGCTGAATATCATGCTGCGCTTGAAAAATTACGTCAACAAATCAACCAATTGGATGATGAGTTGTTGCAAGTTTTAGCTACGAGAATGAAGGTGGCTGAAAAAATTGGAGAATATAAAAAGAACAATGACATCACTATATTACAAACCAATCGTTGGAATGAAATTTTAGAGCGTGCGGTAGGTAAGGGAAATAAAATAGGCTTAAGTGAAGATTTTATTACTAAGTATATGGATGCAGTTCACATGGAAAGTATTCAACACCAAAATAAAGTAATGAATAAATAGTTTCAAAGAGTAAAATTTAATTTTGCTCGTGAAAACTTTTTAAAAATCAAATAAGATGAAAAACTGGAAAGTTAAATTAGCTACAAGTACAGTGTCATTTATATTAGATGGCAAATTTCAAGCTATTGAAAAATTGGTCAACAAGGCAAATGCATTTTATATCGCCGATGAAAATGTATATGCCTTGCATCAAAATAAATTCAAGGGTAAAAAAACTATTGTTATTCCTGCAGGAGAGGAGCACAAGCAGCAGGCAACTGTTAACTTTATTATTGAGGCCCTACTTAACTTAGGTGCAACGCGTGAAGCAGTGCTAATAGGAGTGGGCGGCGGCGTAGTCACCGATATGGTGGGCTATGCGGCAAGTATATATATGCGTGGGGTAAGTTTTGGTTTTGTACCTACCACTATTTTGGCCATGGTGGATGCTAGTATTGGCGGAAAAAATGGGATTGATGTAGGCTTGTATAAAAATATGGTCGGACTCATCAAACAACCTTCCTTTTTATTATACGATTTTGATTTTTTGAAAACATTGCCGAATCATCAATGGGAAAATGGGTTTGCTGAAATCATTAAGCATGCAGCCATCAAGGATGCGAAATTGATGAAGCAATTGGCTGTTCATGATTTGTCTTTTTATCAAAAAAATAAAAAAGAATTAATTGCGCTTATTGAAAAAAATGTTAAAATAAAAATGACAGTGGTGCAAAAGGATGAGTTTGAAAAAGGCGATCGCAAGTTGCTCAATTTTGGACATACTATTGGACACGCCATTGAAAATGAACATGCATTATTACATGGGCATGCAATAAGTATCGGAATGGTATATGCGGCTAAAATATCTCAGGTTTTACTTGGATTTACTGATACTGGTATTATCATAGAAACCCTAAAAAAATATGGTTTGCCTATTAGTATGCGTTTTGATATTACGCATGCAATGGCGGTAATGCAGAAGGATAAGAAAAATGCAGCCAAAGGGATGCAGTATGTGTTATTGAATAAATTAGGAAATGCGGTATATGAAACGGTTCCTATGAAATCATTAGAAAAATTAATAAAGTTGTATTCTTAAGATGCATGTAATAGTATATCCATCAACATTAGTAGGGGGGCAAATTGCACCAGCAAGCAAAAGTAGTATGCAAAGAGCATGTGCTGCAGCATTGTTGCATAAGGGTAAAACAATTATTCATAATCCTGGCCATTCCAATGATGATTTAGCTGCAATGGATGTCATTCAAAAATTGGGGGCTGTTGTTGAAATAAATAATACAACAATCACAGTGACTTCCAATGGCGTGCATCCTGTGGGTCCTGCAATGAATTGTGGTGAAAGCGGTTTGGGTATTCGAATGTTTACCCCTATTGCCGCATTAAGTAACCAAACCATTAGTATTGAAGGCAAAGGAAGCTTGGTAAAAAGACCGATGCATTTTTTTGATGAGATATTTCCTTCCTTAGGTGTTGCAATAAAATCGCAAAAAGGGTTTTTGCCTATTGAAATAAAAGGACCTTTGCAACCAGTTGAAATAACAGTAGATGGTTCCTTGAGTTCGCAGTTTTTGACAGGTTTGTTAATGGCATATGCTGCAACTGAAGTATATGATACCGAAATCAAGGTGTTGGATTTAAAAAGCAAACCTTATATCGATTTAACCCTAGGGGTATTAAATGCATTTGGTTGGAATGTAAAACATACCAACTACGAAAGTTTTAAATTTTATAGTCATACACCATTAAAATCATTGATTGAATATACCGTAGAAGGTGATTGGAGTGGGGCTGCTTTTTTATTAGTTGCTGGAGCAATTGCAGGCCCACTTAAAGTGAAAGGCTTACAATTAGATTCAACACAAGCAGATAAAAAAATCATTAGTGCTTTAATTAGTGCGAATGCAAGTATCACCATTGAATCGGATGGCATCATTTTAGGTCCTAATAAAAATATGGAAAACGGGGGGCAAGAAAAATTGAATGCATTTCGGTTTGATGCAACAGATTGTCCTGATTTGTTTCCGCCCTTAGTAGCGTTAGCTTCTTATTGTGATGGGGTAAGTGAAATAAAAGGCGTAAGTCGTTTAGCGCACAAAGAAAGTGATCGTGGACTCACTTTACAAGCTGAGTTTGCGAAGATGGGGGTAACTATTATTTTATCGGGTGATATTATGCAAATACATGGTGGAAGTGAAATTAAATCAGCTGTTGTATTTTCACAGCACGATCATCGAATTGCCATGGCATGTGCCGTAGCTGCTTTAGGTGCGAATGGACCTGTTGAAATTACCGAAGCGGAGGCCATCAATAAATCCTATACGGACTTCTTTACTGATTTAAAACAATTGGGTGCAAAAGTGGATATAGAATAAATTTCTTATCTTGTAATATTGAACTTTGTAACATGAACAAATTTGGGACCTTATTTAGTGTGCAGATATTTGGAGAATCACATGGGGCATGTGTTGGCCTAACTATTGATGGATGCCCTGCGGGCTTGCCATTAACTGCGGCTGATTTTATAGAAGATATGGAACGTCGCAAAGGAGGCAAACAAAAAGGGACAACACCAAGGCAGGAGGATGACATCCCAATTTTTAAAACAGGAATTTTTAATGATTTAACTACGGGCGCACCACTCATGATGTTGTTTGAAAATAACAATACGCGAAGTGGTGATTACGAAAAACAAAGAGCAGTTCCAAGACCAGGTCATGCAGATTTCACAGCACATCATAAATTTGGGGGTTTTGAAGATTATAGAGGCGGCGGCCATTTTAGTGGTCGACTTACTGCCGCTTTAGTGGGTGCTGGTGTGATCGCTAAAAAATTATTAAAAGGGGTTGAAGTAAAAGCTACGCTAAAAAGTATTGGAGGCGAAACTGATTTAGATAAAGGATTACAAAGAGCTATTGATAATAAAGACAGTGTTGGTGGAATTGTGGAATGTGTCGTTTCAGGTTTGCCTGTTGGATTAGGAGAACACTTTTTTAATTCAGTGGAATCATTAATTAGTCATGTAGTATTTGCCATACCTGCCATCAGGGGAATTGAATTTGGTACTGGCTTTGCTGCTGCCAATATGTTTGGGATTGAACACAATGATGCAATTATTGATGCATCCGGAAAAACAAAAACAAATCATGCAGGTGGGGTAGTAGGGGGTTATACCAATGGGAATGATTTAGTTTTTCGCATTGCCGTAAAACCTACCTCTTCAACACCCAAAGAACAAAATACACTGAATTGGGAAACCAATGAACAAGAAAATTTTTCTGTAAAAGGAAGACACGATTTATGCATAGCACTTAGGGTACCGGTTGTCTTGGAAGCCGTTACTGCAATTGTACTTGCAGATTTAATGATGATAGATCAAAAAATTCCAAGAATCATTAAAAATTAAAATTATGGAAAGCGAATTTATATACCATGTAACCACACAAAAGGAGTGGGAACAAGCTTTGTTGAATAAGGAATATTTGCCATTACATTATGCGCAGGATGGTTTCATTCATTGTTCTATTGAAAGACAAGTCCCAGGAGTGTTAGATCGTTTTTACAAAGGCCAATCAGGATTAGTAAAACTTAAAATAGAAAAAGCGAAAGTACAAAGGCCTGTTTTATTTGAATTAGCACACGATATAAATGAATTATTCCCGCATATTTATGGGTCACTTAATATTGACTCAGTAGTGGAAGTTATCGTTTTGAAATGATAATTACGGCTATCTAAACATAAAAAGTTACAAAATTGTAATATTCTTAGAATTAGTTCAGTATGCGTATAAAAACTTGATTATCAGTACAGAAGGAATCAAAATTATAGCAATTGCGGCCATTTGTTATTCAAAAGCAACGTCTAAAGCATAGAAAATCCTTTATCTATAAATTATTTCAATATTTCATCTTTTAGAACTAAATTTGTATAAATATTAACTATTTAATACTATGAAAAAAATACTATTTTCTCTAGTCATCTTAGCTTTTGCGGGTAACGTTTCTGCGCAAACAGGTGCGAATGTGAAAAAACCATCTATTGCCTTAAAAGTTTCAGCCTTTGACTTTACTACTGCAAGAGCAATTCAAGTGAATTCTCTAGGTACAGTTTTAAATAATAAGTCTTGGGAAAAATTGAGTAATTCAACAAAAAGTATTGGTGTTCAATATTTTAAAGGAGTCACACCAAAAATGGATTTCATGGTGAATCTGGATTTGGCTTCATTGTCCTATCCTTTTTATGTTTCTTCAGGTGTTAAAACAACTAGAGGTACTGCTAGCGGTGCTACAACAGAAGGGTTTTATGCAGCTGCTGATGCGGGTTTAAACTTTAAAATGTTGTCTGACGATCATAAAGTGGTACCTTATTTATCAGCAAGTATTGGAGTTGGTAAATTTGGATCAAGCTTTATGGCATACGCCCCAGTGGGTGCTGGTATTCAAATTAAAGCGAATCAAGGTTCATTTATAAATATCTTAAGTACATTCAGAGCTGAAATGTCAGCGTTAACTAAGACCCATTTCAATCATGGTGTTAGTTACTCAATGCCTTTGAAATTAAAGGAGAAAAAACCAGTGGTTTTACCTCCGCCTCCACCACCAGCTGATACTGATAATGATGGTGTGATTGATGCAAATGACAAATGTCCAACCGTTGCAGGTTTATCTAAATATGCAGGATGTCCAATTCCTGATACTGATAAGGATGGTATCAATGATGAGCAAGACAAATGTCCAACTGTTGCAGGTTTAACTAAATATGCAGGATGTCCAATTCCTGATACAGATAAGGATGGTATTAATGATGAGCAAGACAAATGTCCAAATGTTGCTGGCTTAAGTCGTTATAATGGATGTCCAATTCCTGATACCGATAATGATGGCGTAAATGATGAGGTGGATAAATGTCCTACTGAATCTGGAATCAGTGCAAATAATGGTTGTCCAGATGTGCAACCAATTTTTACAATTGCAGCTTCCACTTTCAAATTTACTACTGGCAAATCTTTTTTAACCAAAAAGCAATTATCCGCTTTAGACGCGGTTGCTGCAGCCCTTGCAAAATATACAAATGTTAATATTGATCTTGGTGGTCATACAGATAATACAGGAGCTGAAAGAATAAATGCTAAATTGTCAATCAATAGAGCAAATGTGGTAGCGAAATATTTAATAAAGAAAGGAGTAGATGCTAAACGTATCAATGCTAATGGGTATAGCTCTACAAAGCCTGTTGCGGACAATAAAACAAAAGTGGGTAGATCTCAAAATAGAAGAACTGAATTAACGGCTGTATATAACTAATTGAATTAGAAAAAAAGTACTATATAAAAAATGCCCTCGAATTTTCGAGGGCATTTTTTATATAGCTTCAAACTTCATTGAAAATGCTAATTCGGATCTATATCGATGACAATTTGCACCGATTTGTAACGTGGGTGCACTTGTATGAGTCTTATAAAATGAAACAACTGTTGCTTGGCTAGTTTAAGCTGTTGGGGTTGCTTTGAAATTTTGATGGATACTTCCCAAATATATTTATTTCGCACTCTATTAATATTTGGTTGTGCAGGGCCTAGTACTGTTTTTTGTATATCTGGGCCTAAGGATTGGAAAAAATGCAATGCAGCTTCTTCGGCGATATTATTATCCGGATGCTTAAAGAGTATGCTCATTAAGCGACTAAATGGTGGATAAGCAAAGTGTTTTCTGTTTTGAATTTCAAATTCATAAAAAGCGAAATAGTCATGGCCCTTTACATATTGCACAATGGGGTGTTGCGTTTGGCTTACTTGAATAATCACTTTTCCATGGTCGTTTTTTCGTCCAGCCCTTCCACTCACTTGCTCCATCATTTGAAATGCGCGTTCATTGACGCGATAATGATTAAAGTTAAGTAAGCTATCCGCATCTACGATGCCCACTAAATCTACATTTTCAAAATCAAGTCCTTTCACCACCATTTGTGTCCCCACTAAAATGTCAATTTGTTTTTGTTCAAATTGTTGAATCAAATGATCATGCTCATTTTTTCCTTTTACATTATCGTAGTCCATTCTTGCAACATGAACACCCGGTAAGGAAAGCATTAATTTTTCTTCAATTTGTTCCGTCCCGAAGCTTTTTTGTTTGAAGCTATTTTTCCCGCAGGCTTCACATGTATTTACAATGGGATATCCTGTACCACAATAGTGGCAGGAAAGCATATTTTTTGCTTTGTGATACGTAAGGGTAACATCACAGTGTTTGCAATGGGGAATCCAGCCACAGGTTTCACAAATAAAATAGGGGGCATATCCTCTTCGGTTCTGAAATAAAATAACCTGCTTTTTATTTTCAATCGTTTTTTTAATTTCGGCTAATAGCACTGGGGTTAAAATTGCACTATTGGCTGGTTGCTTCTTGGTGTCGACCAATTCAATTTTCGGTAAACTTGCCTGACTGAATCTTTCATTCAAGTAGGTGTACCCAAACTTTTTACTTTTGGCATTATAAAATGTTTCCACGGAAGGCGTGGCTGATCCTAGTACCACTTTTGCATTTAATTGATTTGCATAATATATGGCAGTATCCCTTGCTTGGTATCTAGGTGCAGGCTCCTGCTGTTTATAAGATGGATCATGTTCCTCATCAATAACAATCAGTGATAAGTTTTTATAAGGTAGAAACAAGGCGGATCTTGCACCTAGCACAATTTTAATTTCACCCGACTTTACCTTGTTCCATATTTCAACGCGTTCGTTGGGGTTAAATTTTGAATGATAAATGGCGACACTACCTCCAAAGTATTGTTTTAACCTGCGAATCATTTGTGCAGTTAGGGCAATTTCTGGAAGCATATATAATGCTTGCTTACCCTGTTTGATTACTTCATTGATGAGCGATACATAAATCTGTGTTTTACCGCTCCCTGTAATTCCATGTAATAAACTTACATTTTGAGTTTCAAGTTGTGTTTGAATATCTTGTAACGCAGTTGCTTGGGATGGGGTAAGCGCATGAAAATGAATATCCCCTTTGGTATGATCTACCGCTAATCGGTCAATTTTTCTTTTTTCTGTCACCAAAACCCCTTTTTCAATGAGCGCTTTTAATTGTGCATGCGATGCATTCGCTTTTGCTAAAATTGCTTTTTGCGACACTTCACCTTCTGTTTTTTGGAAGTGCAAAAATGATAATAATAAATCTAATTGCTTTGGCGCTCTAGACCAGCTATTTAACAATTTTTCTAATGCTACTTCCTCGCGATAGTCAGAATGAAGTGTAATGTATATTTCTGATTTGATGGTGAATTTGTCGCGCATGGTTTCTTGTACGATACAAATTCCTTTTTGAATTAGCTTATTTACAACAGGGTAGACCGATTTTTTATTTAGTAGCTTTTGAATTTCAATTAAGCTTAATTCTTTTTTTATTTCAAGAGCTTCGCTAATAATATATTCTGAATCGCTCAAGTTTTTTATATCAATATTTGCATCTTCTTGTAAAATGAAAATACTTTCGCTTGAAATTTTTAAGTGACTTGGAATTGCTGCTTGCATTACTTCGCCTTCGGAACACATGTAATATTCCGCCATCCATTCCCATAGCTTTAATTGGTGTTCGTAAACGATGGGTTCCTCGTCTAATATATCAATAATGGGTTTAGGATTAAAGCCATCTGGTTTTACATCGCTTAACTTTTTAATGATACCAGCATACCTTTTATTTGCACCTAACATCACCTCTACACGCATGCCAATCATGACGTCAGACTCCATGGATGGCGGGATCATCCAGGTGTAGTTTTTGGGGAGCGATAAGGGTATGATAATTTCTGCGTACATAAGGGTCGATTACAAAAATACGCTATGCAGGTGGATAGTTTCTATATCTTCTTAAGCCTTGTTCCATTAAATTAAAAACTTTTTGTTTCAGCTCCTCCACCTGGTCTAGGGTATAGCCTTCCACTTGAATGGTTTCTAAATAAACCACCCTGCTCCTGCCAGGGGTGAGGGTTAAAATACTATTAAAATGCATTCTCTCGACGGTATCCACTAATAAAACAGGTTGGATAGGTACCATTAATTCAATGGCTAATTTAAAAGCACCATTATAAAATGATTTTAAAGGGTATTGGTCGGTCATGCTAAATGTACCTTCAGGAAAAATAAATATGGAAGTTTTATTTAACAAAGCTTTTTTTAAGTTGCGTAAGCTTTCGGCCCGCTTGTCAGGGTTGCTTCGATCAACCATTATCACCGCTTCTCGATAAATCCAGCCAAAGATGGGAATTTTTGAAGATTCAAATTTACCCAAGGGTTTAATGGGTTGGTGTTTTAATTGAACAATGGGCGGAATATCCATATAGGAATTATGGTTACCAACGAAAATATGTGCTTGGTTAAATTGGTGTGGCGCTTCATAAATTTCTTCGTGCCTTACTCCTAAAAAAAAGTATAATATTTGAGACCAATACCTACATATTTTATAAATCCGAGGACTTAATTTTTCCCTACCAAAAGGGAGGACTATTGCCATAGCAATCACTGAAAATATAGTCAATAGGGCAAATATAAGTATTGCGTAAAAACAGTAAATGAGCTGAAGGAATCGAGTGGCTTTTTTCATTGGTGCCACTAATATAATAAAAAAGGCCCGAATAGAAATTCAGGCCGTACGATTGCTTGCTTAAAAACCAAAAAAACTAAAATTTATATACTGCGGCTATAATAAAACTAGTATTGCTTCCAATGGCAATATTGTCGCTGTTAAAGAATAAATTATCTTTTGCATTATCCAATCTTAGCTCTGGGATAATGGTTAATTTTTTTATTTTATAATTCATAGATAAGGTATTCGCAAAAATGGACGTGCCAAATGCGCCTGCTGATAATGCACTTTTATCATCAAATATTTCAGATCTTAAGGTGAAACCTATTGTACTAGATGGATCATAGTTCATATACACTGCGTTACTTTTCCAGTTGGAACGAGCGCCATCTTTGGCACTATAAATGGTGCCATCATAATTAAGTGCAAATTGACTTGAAAGTGTATTATTTATCACAACGTCGAATTGAGAAAAGCTAGTGTTTCCTCCTGTGTTCCCACCCTGGTAGTTCGCGTAAATGGTTGTTTTATCTTCAAATAACTTGGTACTAAATTGTGCAATTATAACTTTCGATGCTGCGCTTGTTGTTACATAGTCAGTTGGATTTGCTATACCTATCATGACACTTGATTTACCTGATAAAGCATACTCTGCTTTTACCCCAGTATGGAAAAATGGACCATAAGAAAATCCATAGGACATACTGTAGTTTCTATTTAATGGTGCATCTAATAGCTCATAGCCCACATGCGTTGCCCATTTACCTGCACTTATTTTAAGTTTTTCAGTAAGGCTGTAGGATACATATGCTTGTTTTAAATAAGCCAAAAAACCATTATCATTGTATGAGAATTCTTCTGCTCTTTTTCCAAGGCCAAGGTCAACGGTTGCTGCCAATTTTCCTATACTTTGATCTACTTTTAAAGTAGCCATACCTAGGGCTAATTTTTTATTTGAATTGGTAAAACTGGTAAGGTTGTTGGTAACGCCTGAAGGAGCCGAAAAGCTGTTTCTGAAATAAGCGTCCACTGAACCGCTAGTGGTGATGCTATATTTTGACCCAGTTGAATCCTTTTGCGCGAAACTTGTATTAAAAATTGAAAATAGGATTGCAATTAATGAAATTTTTTTTAACATTGTAATAGATTTTAATTTTATGATGGGTACAGCAGATGGGCTTTTCTCAGAAGCTTATCACCGCTGTACCTATTTTAATTTATGATTTTAAAGGATTTCTGCCATATTTTTCGTCGTGTTGTGAAGCATCTAATCCTAATTCTTCATCTTCTTCGGTAACACGCAATGGCATAATAGTAGCAATGAGCTTAAATATTACAAAGGATACAGAAAAGCTATATGTAACTACAATTAACATTGCTTTCAATTGCACTAGGAAGAAGGCCGGATTACCATAAAACAAACCATCGTTACCGGCTGTGTTTACGCCTTTTGATGCAAAAATACCAGTCATTAACATACCGACCATTCCGCCGATACCATGACAAGGAAATACATCCAAAGTGTCATCTACTCTTGATAATTTAAATGCATGACTCGCTACATTTGAAATAATAGCAGCGACCAATCCTATAAAAATACTTTGTGGAATTCCAACAAATCCAGCTGCTGGAGTGATTGCAACTAGTCCAACGACTGCACCAATACAAAATCCAAGAACGGAAGGTTTTTTTCCTTTTAATACATCAAAGAACATCCATGCCAACCCTGCGGCTGCTGCCGCAGTGTTGGTGGTTGCAAATGCATTCACTGAAAGTGCGTTGGCACCTAATGCAGAACCTGCATTAAATCCAAACCAACCAAACCACAGTAAACCTGTTCCAATCAATACATAAGGGATATTCGCTGGGGGAATTTCTTGTTGTTCTAATTTTGAGCGACGAGATTTTAATACAATGGCACCTGCTAATGCTGCGCAGCCTGCACTAATATGAACGACTGTTCCACCGGCAAAATCTAATGCACCCATTTTAAATAAAAATCCTTGTGGGTGCCATGACCAATGCGCTAATGGGGCGTAAACTAAAATAATAAATAAGATAATAAATAATGCATAGGAAGTAAACTTGATTCTTTCTGCAACAGCACCAACCACCAAACCTGGAGTGATGATCGCAAACATCAATTGAAATAATGCAAACAACAATAATGGAATGGTCATTGCGGATCCACCTTGTAAAGTGGGTGCGCCATCAACGACACCTTTAAAAAATAGGTGTGTCATTGGATTCCCAATAATACCATTGATACTTTCTCCAAAACATAAGCTGTAACCAAAGCTTACCCAAATAACAGATACAATACCCGCTGACACCATACTTTTGATCATGGTGGAAATAATGTTTTTACGATGTACCATTCCGCCATAGAAAAAGGCGAGACCCGGTGTCATAATAAACACTAGGGCGGTGGCTACTAAAATCCATGCAATATCTGCGGCGCTGTATTCACCAGCATAACTTGGAAGTTGTGGGACAAATAAGGCTAATACTGCAACGATCAGTAATAGAACAAAGGGGGCAAATTTTTGCACTGCTGGGTTTTTCATTTGTGGTTGATTTAGTATTAAGAAAAATAATATATGTTATTTATAGAGTAAAAGTAATAAAAAATGACATTAAGTATTTTAATATACATACATATAAATAAATATAATATAATTCATAAATCTCAAAAAAATCCATATAAATCACTACAGCATTGATTTATTATAAATATTATTAATTTAATTTAAAAAACTATTGTGGAAAAAAAGTTGAATAAAAATGGAGATATGGAAAATTTTTAGCAAAAAAATAGGGCTAAACTTTGAAATTTAGCCCTATTCGGAAAAATTTTATGAATTTGATTAGCTTGATTGTACGAATAAGCTGGCATCCTTTGAGGCTAATAACGTGGATCCGGTTAAAAATATGTCCACTTGACGGGCGCATTCGCGACCCTCACTAATTGCCCAAACGACTAATGATTGTCCACGACGCATATCTCCAGCAGTGAAAACTTTGGCGATATTTGTTTTATAGGTTTGTTCTGTTGCTTTTACATTTCCCCTTTCATCTAAAGCCACATCAAGCTCGTTAATAATTCCATTAGGATCTGCATGTAAAAATCCCATAGCTAA
Organism: Sediminibacterium sp.; assembly: GCA_044341385.1. Classification (GTDB taxonomy): domain Bacteria; phylum Bacteroidota; class Bacteroidia; order Chitinophagales; family Chitinophagaceae; genus Sediminibacterium. Next base: position 16,455 of record JBIIRW010000017.1, read on the forward strand.
TAATGCTAATTCACATGGAATTTCTCTAATGCTTCCTTCCTTTTCAGTGAATTTTGAAGGCCTTCCATCCGCGCTGCTTGTCCACTCAAGGTCAACAATTTGTAACGCTTTTAAATTGCCTTTATCATCCCCAATAAATGCTTTTGTGGCAACGCCCCATATTCTATCAGCACCTTCCTCATGAGAGGTAGTCGTTTTTAATATCATAGGGTAGGTAGGCCATGGCATATATTCAGCTCTTGCTTCTGGAGGTTTGGGTAATAATTCAAATTGGGTAACTGATGTTGCTTCATGTCTGTTTGAAGTTCCCACACAATCACTTCCGGTATCTCCACCACCAATCACAACCACATTCTTTTTGGTTGCTTTAATATCCTGTTCCTCAAGGGTAAGGTTACTTACTCTTTTGTTTTGTTGTTTTAAAAATTCCATAGCATAATGAACGCCCTTTAAATCACGACCAGGGATGGTTAAATCTCTGGGGATGGTTGATCCACCTGCTAATACCACTGCATGAAAATCACGCATGATATCATTAACTCTTACATTCACACCTACATTAGCATTGCATATAAATTGAATACCTTCTTCTTCTAAAACAGCAATGCGCCTTTCAACAACCGTTTTTTCTAATTTAAAATCAGGAATGCCAAATCTTAATAAACCCCCTGGTTTTGGGTCTCTTTCAAACACAGTGACTTCATGTCCGGCATAATTTAATTGTGCAGCTGTGGCTAAGCCTGCAGGTCCTGATCCAATGACTGCAACTTTTTTTCCTGTTCTTACCGTTGGTTTACGCGGTGCTACAAATCCTTTTTCAAATGCTATTTCAATAATATGTTTTTCAATTTCTTCAATAGTAACTGCGGGTTGATTAATACCTAATACGCAGGCACTCTCGCAAGGTGCAGGGCAAATTCTTCCGGTGAACTCAGGGAAATTATTGGTGGAGATTAAAATTTCATAAGCGTCTTTCCATTCTTTTCGATACACTGCATCATTGAATTCAGGAATGATATTTCCTAAAGGGCACCCATTATGACAAAAGGGGACACCGCAATTCATACAACGTGCTGATTGTTCGTTTAGTTTTTGATCGGGTAATAATTCCACGAATTCTTTATAATTCTTTTTCCTTTCTGTTGCTGGCAGTTTGGAAGGAAGTTCCCTTGTAAATTCTTTAAATCCTGTTGGTTTGCCCATATGCTTTATTCCAATAATTAAGTCAATGAATGTGTTTTATTAATGTTTATTTTGAAGCCACTGCTTTTTGTTTTTGCAATTGCAATGCTTTTTTATAATCACGCGGAAATACTTTTATAAATTGCTTTAATTGATTTTCAAAATCAGCTAAAATAAATTTTGCAACGAAACTTCCGGTTTTATTATAATGCTGTTGGATTAAATCTTGTAAAACTGGAATATCATCCCCGGCAACCGGATCTAAATCAACCATTTCCATATTACACATCGCTTCAAAATTATTTTGCACATTATATATGTATGCAATACCGCCGCTCATTCCTGCAGCAAAGTTGCGACCTGTAGCCCCAAGGATAACCGCAGTGCCACCAGTCATATATTCACAACCATGATCACCAACACCTTCCACCACCACTTTTGCGCCTGAATTTCGAACAGCAAAACGTTCCCCTGCTTTCCCTCTTATAAATGCAGCGCCACTGGTAGCGCCATATAGTGCGACATTGCCAATAATAATATTTTCTTCAGGAACAAAGGTTGCTTTTTTATCAGGATAAACTATTAATTGCGCACCACTCAGTCCTTTGCCAAAATAGTCGTTTGCATCACCTTCTAATTCTAATGTAACACCTTTGGTATTGAATGCCCCAAAGCTTTGTCCTGCAGTTCCTTGAAACTTAAAATGAATCGTATCCTCAGGTAAACCAGTCGCTTTATATACTTTGGTTATTTCATTGGAAACGATGGTGCCCGTTGTACGATCCGTGTTTTTGATTGGGAAACTAGCATTTACTTTAGTTTGTTTATCAATGGCTGGTTGGGCAGCTGCTAATAATTTCCAATCTAAAACATCGGACATTAAATGATCTTGTACTTCAGTTTGGTATAAGCTAACGCCATCTTCTGCTGGTTCTTTATACAATACATCACTTAAATCTAAGTTTTTGTATTTCCAATGATTTATATTTTCACGCATGGTTAAAGCGTCCACTTGTCCCACCATTTCATTAATGGTTCTATATCCGAGTTCAGCCATTATTTCACGAAGCTCTTGAGTTATAAATTCAAAGAAACGAACAACGTGATCAGGATCTCCTTTAAAGCGTTTGCGTAATTCAGGATCCTGTGTAGCAACTCCAACAGGGCAGGTGTTCATATGACACTTACGCATCATGATACAACCTTCTACAATTAATGCTGCTGTTGCAACGCCCCATTCTTCTGCACCTAACAATGTTGCAATGGCAATATCTCTTGCAGTTTTCATTTGACCATCTGCTTGCACGACAACACGACTACGTAATTTATTTTTTACTAAAGTTTGGTGTGTTTCAGCCAAACCTAATTCCCAAGGAAGTCCGGCATGTTTAATGGAACTTAATGGAGAGGCACCTGTGCCGCCATCAAAACCTGCAATTAAAACCACATCTGCTTTTGCTTTTGTAACACCAGCAGCAATAGTTCCAACCCCTGCTTTACTTACTAATTTTACATTAATACGTGCGGCACGATTTGCATTTTTTAAATCAAATATCAATTGCGATAAATCTTCAATCGAATATATATCATGATGGGGTGGTGGTGAAATTAAACCTACACCCGGAGTCGCATGTCTTGTTTTTCCAATCCAATCATCTACTTTATCACCTGGTAATTGTCCGCCTTCACCTGGCTTTGCACCCTGTGCCATTTTTATTTGTAATTCATCCGCCTCTGATAAGTAATAACTTGTTACACCAAAACGCGCACTGGCCACTTGTTTAATGGCGCTTCGCATGGAGTCGCCATTTGGTAATTTTTCATATCTTATTTCATCCTCACCACCTTCCCCAGTATTGCTTTTGCCACCCAAACGATTCATTGCAATCGCAAGGGTCGTATGTGCTTCCCACGAAATTGAACCAAAGGACATTGCGCCGGTTGCAAATCTTCTATAGATAGCGGATGCGGGTTCCACCTCGTCAATGGATATGGAGGGTCTGGTGGGCTTAAAGTCGAACAAGCTTCTTAATGTGCAAGCTTTTTCAGTTTGATCATTGACTGTTTTGGAATATTTTTTAAAAGTGGGGTAGTCATTCATTTTTGTGGAATGTTGTAACAAATGAATGGTTTGTGGATTGAATAAATGAAATTCACCACGACGCTTCCATTGATATACGCCACCTTCTGCTAAACGATCAACAGGGGATGATTTTTTTGCAAATGCCAAATCATGTTTTGCTAAAATTTCTTTTGCAATTTCATCTAAACCCATACCATTGATACGGGAAGTAGCTCCTGTAAAATGTTTATTAACTACCTCTTTATTTATTCCAATGATTTCAAAAATTTGCGCGCCTTGATAGGATTGCAAAGTAGAGATACCCATTTTTGAAAATACTTTATACAATCCTTCGTTCACCGCCTTGATATAATTTTTCTTTAACTTGTCTGAATCATAATCCGATTTGATTTTGTCATGCAATTTCAAATCTCGAATGGTAGACAATGCCATGTATGGATTAATTGCTGTTGCACCAAAACCAATCAAACATGCATAATGATGAACTTCCCATACATCGCCCGCTTCCACAATAATTCCAACCTTACCCCTAAGTCCTTTTTTAATTAAATGATGATGCACGCTTGAGCAGGCGAGCAGTGTAGGAATTGCAGCATGTTCAGAATCAATGGCACGATCCGTAAGAACAATAACTTCAAAGCCATCTTCTACTGCATCTACGGCATATCTACATAAACGGTCAAGGCCTCTTTTTAAAGAACCTTCTTTTCTATCTGCTCTAAAATAACATTGCAATGTTTTTGCTTGAAATACGCCTGTATCAATACTTCTTATTTTTTCTAACTCGTGGTTATTTAAAATGGGATGCTTTAAAGCAAGACAATGGCTCGCCATCGGATCTTCGGTCAATAAATTCCCCTGACTTCCTACAAAGCTTGCTAAGGACATGACCATTCTTTCACGAATTGGATCAATAGGCGGATTGGTTACCTGCGCAAATAATTGTTTGAAATAACTTGTAATATGTTGTGGTTGATCACTCAAAACTGCCAAGGGCGTATCCGTTCCCATAGAACCAATCGGCTCTTTGCCATCCAATGCCATTGGAATAATAATGTTTTCTAAATCTTCTTTGCTATAACCAAACGCTTTTTGGTATTTAAAAATTTGGTCATGCTCTAAATGGGTAAATTGAATGCGCGGCTCTGGTAATTCTTCTAATCTAATTTTATATTTATTGACCCAATCTGCATAAGGTTGTTGTGCGCAAATATTTTCTTTTAAATCAGTGTCACTAATAATTTTTCCCGCCTCCATATCAACGACAAACATTTTGCCAGGCTGTAATCGACCCTTCTCAATGATGATAGCGGGATCAATAGGTAATGCACCTGTTTCTGATGCCATGATTACACGATCATCATTGGTTACACAGTATCTTGAAGGTCTTAAACCATTGCGGTCAAGTGTGGCGCCAATTATTTTTCCATTGGTGAATGAAATTGATGCAGGTCCATCCCATGGTTCCATAAATGCTGCATGAAATTCGTAAAATGCTTTTTTCACAGGATCCATTAATTCATTTCCGTCCCATGCTTCAGGGATGAGCATCATCATCACATGCGGCAATGAACGACCTGATAAAGTCAAAAGTTCAATCACATTATCCAAACAAGCTGAATCGGATTGTCCTGCAGTTACAATTGGCAAAATCATATCTAATTCCTCTTTGCTAAAATAAGGAGAGAAGAAACTGCTTTCGCTGGATCGTAACCAATTCAAGTTTCCTTGTAAAGTATTGATCTCCCCATTATGGGCTATGTATCGGAAGGGTTGTGCTAATTTCCAGGAGGGGAAGGTATTTGTAGCAAAACGAGAATGTACTAATCCAAAGGCAGATACAACACGTTTGTTACTCAAGTCGGGAAAGTATTCCCTTACTTGATGGCTTGTTAATTGTCCTTTATAAACAATCACTCTTTGCGAAAGAGAGGCCATATAAAAACCAATTGCTTCTTTTTTAATAGAGTTGTTGATCGTATGTGAAGCGTAATTTTTTAAAACAAATAATTTGCGTTCAAAATCTTCTGGGTCTGTAATGCTATCTGGTTTTTTTAAAAATACTTGTTCCATGATTGGCTCAACCGACAATGCGGATGGGCCAATAGTGCTTTTATTTACAGGCACAGTTCGATAACCAATAATTTCAATACCTAATTTCTCTGCTGCGCGTGCAAATATTTCTTGACACTCCTCCTTCATTCCTTTTTCAGCAGGGAAAAATATAAATCCAACACCATATTCATTAATGTCCGGTAAGTGAATTCCTTTTTGTAATAATTCATCAAAGAAAAATTCATGTGGAATTTGAATCATAATACCAGCGCCATCACCTGTATTAATTTCACATCCACAAGCACCACGATGTTCCATGTTTTCTAAAATAGTCAATGCATCATCAACATTTTGATGCGCTTTGATTCCTTTGATATGGGCAACAAATCCTATACCACAAGCGTCGTGTTCATAAGCAGGATCATACAATCCTAAGTTTTCATTTTTCGTCATTTCCAACCAATTAATTAAAGGATAATTTGAACCGGGTAGCGATTCGTGGAAAATTACGAAATAATGAGGATTTTTTATAGCAGAAGTGCAAGAAATTTACGCACCATTCATCATCATTTATAAAAACCCTATGGAGCGTAAAATTTTATAAATAACGAACGTTCGCATTTGTGGTTAAACTGATTGTGGTTGGCAATGACAAGAGGAATGTTTGCAAGTTATATCGTATCGATTCGTATGTTATTAGTGAGGTCGGATGTTTGATACTTCTTATTTTTTTCATATATGCCGAACAGCGAACTGCCAGATCCTGACATGCTTGCGTAAATAGCCCCCTGATGGTAAAGGTCGTTTTTTAATGCGCCAATGATGGGGTGTGCATGAATGACGGGGGCTTCGAAATCATTAATCAATTCTTGCTTCCAAGTGGATATGGGCTGTTGAATGATCGTCGAAATTAATTTATCCTTTTTACAGGGTTTTATTTGTTGAAAAGCCCAAGGGGTTGCGATATGAATTCCTGGATGTAAAAGTACAATGGTGTAATTAGATAAATTGCATTCAATAGGAGAGAGTAGTTCCCCCTTACCAGTTGCATGACAAGGTGTATCAAATAAAAAATAGGGGCAATCACTTCCTAATTTTTCTGCATAAATAATAAGTTGTTCCTGGCTAAGCCCAATTTCAAATAGGGTGTTTAAAATTTTCAATGCCGAAGTGCCATCACTTGAGCCTCCGCCTAATCCAGCACCCATGGGAATTATTTTATGCAAATGCATTTGTATTTCAGGAAGCGAAGGGAAATCGGCTTTTAATAAATGGTATGCTTTTAGGCATAAGTTGTTGCTGGTATCACCAGGAATTGCCAATCCTGAATTTGAAAATGTGGTTGCTTGATTATTTTTTGCAGGCGTAATCTCAAGTATATCTTTTAAGGCAGCTGGATAAAAAACAGTTTCTAAATCATGAAAGCCATCGGCTCTTTTAGCGACAATGGATAAGCCTAAATTAATTTTGCAATGGGGATATTGAATCATTATTTATGATTTCTTTTGCGCAGTTCTTTTATTGATCTCATCTCTGATATCAATTGCGCGAATGTAGTCTTCCTGTTCTAACACTTCCTTTAATAAATTATTTAATTCAACTAAGGATAACAAACTAAGGTCATTGATTTTTGCAGGTTCGTTTACTGGGGTTGCATGAATGGGTTTGTCTACATTTTCACTAGTTAATCCTGCTTGTTCTAAAATATTTGAATATACATAGATAGGGCAACCGAATCGAACGGCTAAGGCAATAGCATCACTGGTTCTGCTATCAATTTCAATGGTATCATTGGCGGTGAAGCAAACTAGTTTTGAATAGAAAATTCCTTCCTGTAAATCACATATGTAAACTTCTTGTAGTTGAACGCCAAATGCGGTCATAAAATTTTTCATCAAATCATGTGTCAATGGTCTTGATGGGTGCATATTCTCCAATGCAACAGCAATTGCTTGTGCCTCAAATCCCCCAATAACAATCGGCAAACGGCGTAGGCCATTGACCTCGCCCAAAACAACTGCATATGAGTTTGATTGGGTAATGCTATGCGAGAGGGCGACAATTTCTAGTTCAATTTTATGCATATTTCAAATTACCCCCTAAAGTTAAATAAATATGTTATTCGTTGTGCTTCATTTTTAAAATTGCAGCCGTTAATGCCGGCACAACTTCAAATGCATCTCCAACAACACCATAGTCCCCGGCTTTAAAAAAGGGCGCTTCTGGGTCCTTATTAATTACTACAATAGTTTTGCTTCGATTAACGCCTGCTAAATGTTGTATGGCGCCAGAAATTCCAATGGCAATATATAAATTGGGCGCAATTTGAATACCAGTTTGGCCCACATGTTCATGATGTGGTCTCCAATCTGAATCCGATACGGGTCTGCTACAAGCAGTTGCGGCTCCTAATGCTTTTGCTAAATCTAATAAGATACCCCAGTTTTCTGGTCCTTTTAAACCGCGTCCCCCACTTACTACTAAATTGGCTTCGGTTAATGGAATTTCCCCTATTATTTTATTGACATTAGTTACTTTAACAGAAGCAGGTGGTATAGGTAAATTCAACTCAAGGATGGTCGCCGTTAATTCATGATTTTGAATACCAAAACTATTTTGATTAATTGCGATTACTTTTTTTGGTGTTTCAATTTTTATACTAGCAAAAGCCTTTCCTGAAAATACTGTTTTTGAAACTTCAAAACCATTTTGCAAATTAGGTAAACTACATGCGCCGGTAACGATGCCAGCATCTAATTTTACGGCAACGGCAGGAGCAATTGCTTTTCCATTGATATTATGTGCAAATACAATTACTTGGGCATTTAAATGGGATGCAGCAGTTGCAATTAAGCTTGAATGCACTTTGGCGTCAAAATTATTTAAACTTTCATTGTTCAATTGATGCACTTTACTTGCCCCCAATTTTCCGAGTGCAGTTAAATCATCATTGACAGTTCCTAATAGTAATGCTTCTGCACTGCAACCTAATTGCT
>JBIIRW010000082.1:0-7229 GCA_044341385.1 Sediminibacterium sp.
CTTCACGACAATCATGATCAAAAGCAATGGGTTCGCCACCTTCTGTAATTAATCTTTCATTTAAAACATCTAACATTTCTAAAAAAGACATTTCATCTGAAATTCCCGCAACATCATAAGTAACAAATGCACCTGCTGCTGTTGCGTTTTTTTGACGCCAAACTTTAACTTTTAAATTCATTGTAGTATGTGACATATCGTATAAATTATTGCTGTATTTATTTAATCTTATTTGTAGTTTCTTTGACTTGGTTTAATCACTTCGTATTTCAATTCCTCTTTATGTAGTGTCCAATCATGCTCGCCTTTATTTTCCCATGCAGCAACATACATAAAGTTTTCGTCGTCTCTCAAAGCTTCACCGTCTGGTGTTTGGTATTCTTCTCTAAAGTGTCCACCACAGCTTTCATTTCTGTTTAAGGCGTCTACACACATTAATTCTCCTAGTTCAATAAAGTCAGCAACACGATTTGCTTTATCCAATTCAGGATTGTATTCATTTATTTCACCAGGGATTCTAACATCACTCCAGAATTCTTTTTTCAAGGCTTGTACATCGGCAATGGCTTGTTTTAATCCAGCTTCGCTTCTTGACATGCCACACTCATTCCAAATAATTTTACCTAAACGCTTATGAAAACTTTCTACAGATTGTTTTCCATTAATATTTTTCAAAGAAGCAATTCGATCCGCAACTTTTTTAGCAGCTTCCTCAAATGCAGGATGTGTTGTAGGTATTGCAGCGTTGTAAATTGCATCTGCTAAATTATTTCCAACCGTATAAGGCGCTACAAAATATCCATCTGCCAAACCTTGCATTAAAGCACTCGCACCTAAACGGTTGGCGCCATGATCACTAAAGTTAGCTTCCCCTAATGCATATAAACCTGGAACAGTTGTTTGTAATTCGTAATCAACCCAAAGACCACCCATAGTATAATGCACTGCTGGATAAATACGCATAGGTACTTCATATGGATTTTCGCCAGTGATTTTTGCATACATGTTAAATAAGTTGCCATATTTTTCTTTCACAACTTCTTTACCCAATGCAGTTATTTCATCTGCGCTCACATTGGTTAAACCTTGTTTGCTAACTTCTATCTTACCATATCTTTGAATAGCAGCTGCATAATCTAAATATACTGCTTGCTTTGAAGTTCCTACACCATGACCCGCATCACATCTTTCTTTAGCCGCACGAGATGCGACATCACGTGGCACTAAGTTTCCAAAAGCAGGGTAGCGACGCTCTAAAAAATAGTCTCTATCTTCCTCAGGAATATCGTTGGCTTTTCTTGTTTCCCCTAAATTTTTAGGTACCCAAATACGTCCGTCATTTCTTAAAGATTCAGACATCAATGTTAATTTGGATTGATGATCACCACTTACAGGAATACAAGTCGGGTGAATTTGTGTAAAGCAAGGATTTGCGAAATAAGCACCTTGCTTATGCGCTTTCCATGCAGCTGTTACATTGGATCCCATGGCATTGGTGGATAAATAATATACATTACCATATCCGCCAGAACATATTAAAACAGCATGTCCAAAATGTTTTTCTAGTTCACCAGTGATTAAATTACGCGCAATAATACCGCTCGCTTTTCCATCAATTTTAACTACATCTAACATTTCATGTCTTGTATGCATGGTTACATTCCCTAATGCCACTTGACGCTCCAAAGCTTGATAAGCACCTATTAATAATTGTTGCCCAGTTTGACCTGCAGCATAAAAAGTTCTTTGTACTTGTGTCCCACCAAAACTACGGTTACTTAATAATCCACCATACTCTCTTGCAAAAGGAACCCCCTGTGCCACACATTGATCAATAATATTTGCACTTACTTCCGCTAAGCGATGCACATTGCCTTCGCGCGCACGGTAGTCGCCACCTTTAATAGTGTCATAAAATAAACGGAAAACACTGTCGCCGTCATTTTGATAATTTTTTGCTGCATTAATTCCTCCTTGTGCTGCAATACTATGTGCACGACGCGGAGAGTCCTGAAAACAAAAAGCTTTTACTTTATATCCTAATTCACCCATGGCTGCTGCTGCAGATGCGCCAGCAAGTCCAGTACCAACAATAATGATTTCCATTTTTCTTTTGTTGGCAGGGTTTACTAGTTTACAATGGCCTTTGTAGTCGACCCATTTGTCATCTAGTTTTCCGGAAGGTATTTTTGAATCTAACATATTGAATCTTTTAACGATCGTTTAGAATAAGTTTATTGTAAATATTAATTTACCCATTTAAAATAAAAACTGATGGGCATCATTGCAAAAGTCAATGGAATAATAATTGCAAAGCCATAACCGATAATGCTAATTAATGCATGGTATCTTTTATTATGCACCCCAATGGTTTTGAATGCACTTTGAAATCCGTGCGCCAAATGATAGGCTAGTGAACCACAAGCCAAAACATATAGGATCACCACTAATGGGTTTTCAAAAATTAATTGCATTTCACCATATAAATTATGATATTCTACACCATTTAAAACAAAAGTGTCTAAAGCTTTAATATTACCCATACCACCCAAACGACTTGGTGTCCAAAAATGATAAATGTGCATGACTAAAAACATTAAAAGTAGGGTACCCAAAATCGCCATGCTACGGCTATACCATTTACTACCTTTAGAATAATTTACCGCATAACCCACGGATCTTTTACTTCTGTTTTCCAAGGTTAACATGTAGCCTTGAATAATGTGTAAGAAGATACCTAGGAATAATCCTATTTCTAAAACGCGGGGCACTACAAAACTGCCCATAAAATGACCAGCTTTGTTAAACATCAAACCGCCATCCATAGCCCAAATACAAGCATTTAAACCTGCATGAACTACTAAAAATAAGATTAAGAAAATTCCGGTAAATGCCATCACTAATTTTTTCCCAACAGAGGAAGTAAACATTTGCTTAAAAGTCATAGTAAGAGGTGTTTTAAAATCGATGCAAAAGTACGCATGAATTTCGAGCTTGTTAAATTTCGTTTTATAATTTTTATTCCTATTTTAAAAAACCTTAACAAGGGGTGGAAATGTTACTATTTCGTTTTCGTTTCACCTTCGGGTAATTGAAATTGGCCTGTTTAGATAAGTTATTAACCGCTTGCATAAAAATCGAGAAAAAACCATTTTTAGGCCTAATTTTATACCATGATAAAAGTCCTCACCATTCTTTGGAACAGCTTCAAAATGGCCTTGCAAGAGTTAAGAGTCAATAAACTCCGTACTTTTTTATCCTTATTTGGCATCACCATTGGAATTTTTTGCATAATTGGGGTTTTAGCGACCATTGATAGTTTGCAAACAAAAATTAAAAGTGACTTATCTAGTTTTGGCAATAACACCATATATATAGACAAGTGGAGCTATGGCGGCGGCGGGGGTGAAGGTGATTATCCTTGGTGGAAATACATGAAGCGTCCAAGTATGAAAGTGAGTGAGATGGAAACGATTCAGAAAAAGAGCTATCTAGCTTCAAATATTGCGTTTTTTGTTTCAAGCCAACAACCTTTTTCTTACGAAGAGAATGTGTTAAAAGGCGTGCTTTTATATGGTATCACCAATGATTTTAATAAAATTCAAGCCTTCAATATTGCCTATGGTAGGTACTTTAAGGATACTGATTTTGAGCGCGGTGTTCCTTTTGGGGTTATCGGATACGAGGTAGCTTCAGAGTTATTTGGTAAACCTGAAAAAGCATTAGGCAAAACGGTTTCCTACAGAGGTCGTCGTTTAGCCGTGATTGGAATTATTGAAAAGCAGGGTAGTTCCATGTTGGGTGGTTTTGATTATGACAAGTCATGTATCGTTACCTATAATTATTTTGCTTCTGTATTTAATCCAGATAATTCAAGTCCCTATATCATGGTACAAGCTAAGCCAGGTGTACCATCTAAGGCTTTGCAAGATGAATTGAATGGGGTGATGCGTCAGTTAAGAAAATTAAGTCCAACACAGGAAGATAATTTTACTTGTAATGATGTGGCGCAATTTAAAGATCAAATTGAAAGTGTATTTGGTTCCATTAATAGTGGTGGCTGGGCGATTGCAGGATTGTCATTAATTGTGGGTGCTTTTGGTGTTGCTAATATTATGTTTGTAACCGTGAGAGAAAGAACAAGTCAAATTGGATTAAAAAAAGCAATTGGTGCGAGAAGCTCAACCATACTTTATGAATTTTTATTAGAGAGTGCTTTTTTATGCATTATTGGCGGACTAGTGGGGTTATTTTTGGTATGGATTTTGGCATTGGCATTAAGTACGGTACTTCCATTTGCTATCACCATCGCCCCTAGTATTATAGTTTTAGCATTATCTATATGTATAATTTTAGGGGTGATTGCGGGTATTATTCCGGCATCTATTGCCTCAAAAATGAATCCAGTGGATGCAATAAGAACAAAGTAAACATCGTATTTTTTTAAGCTTTATCTTTGCTGGGTGAATCAACCCATTACCATACTTGCTATTGAATCCTCTTGTGATGAAACGGCGGCATCTATAATTGTGGATGGTCAAATATTTTCCAATTTTATTGCCAATCAAACGGTACATGAAAAATTTGGGGGTGTGGTACCAGAATTAGCCAGTAGGGCACACATGGAAAATATAGTTCCGGTGGTTGATGCAGCATTAAAAAAAGCATTTCCTGAATTAACACGCAACAATCAATTAGCAAAATTAAATGCCATCGCATTTACACAAGCCCCAGGATTAATAGGTAGTTTATTGGTAGGTGCACAGTTTGCAAAATCAATGGCATTGGCATTAAACATTCCACTTATCGCGGTGCATCATATGCAAGCGCATGTATTGGCAAATTTAATAGATGATCCTAAGCCTAGTTTTCCTTTTTTATGTTTAACAGTAAGTGGAGGACATACGCAAATAGTAAAATGTGTGAGTGCTTCTGAAATGCATATTTTGGGTGAAACCATTGATGATGCTGCAGGAGAGGCCTTTGATAAAATTTCAAAATTATTAGGACTCCCATATCCGGGTGGCCCAGTTTTAGATAAGTTAGCACAGCTTGGAAATCCAAAAGCGTTTGTTTTTGCAAAACCACAGGTGCCCAATTTGGATTTTTCTTTCAGTGGATTAAAGACGAGTGTATTGTATTTTTTACAAAAACAATCTCCTGAATTTATCCAAGAAAATTTGAATGACTTATGTGCGTCGGTTCAATTTACAATTATTGAAATCTTACTGAAAAAATTGAAAAAAGCGATGCAAGAAACCGGGATTAAGGAAGTATGTATTGCAGGGGGCGTAAGTGCCAATAGTGGACTTCGCAAAGCCATGGAACAATTAGGAAAAGATACAAAATCGGCTACCTTTTTACCCAAATTCGAATATTGTACGGATAATGCAGCGATGATTGCCATTACAGCTCATTTTAAGTATATCGCCGGTAGTTTTGAGCCATTGACCACTTCGGCATCTGCCAGGTCAAGTTGGGCGTAAACTTAATGAAGCAGGTTTAAAAAATTCAAATTAACTTTGCAACCTCAAAATAGATCAAAAAATGATTAGTGCTAGAAATGTCACTTTGGCTTATGGTAAGCGTGTTTTATTTGATGAAGTAAATGTAAGCTTCACAAAAGGCAATTGCTATGGTATCATCGGAGCCAACGGTGCAGGTAAATCTACTTTTATTAAAATATTAAGTGGTGAAATTGAACCAAATAAAGGGATGGTGGAAATTACCCCAGGGGAAAGAATGGCGGTATTGAAACAAAACCAATTTGAATTTGATGAACAAACAGTATTGAATACCGTGATGCAGGGCCATAAGCGTATGTGGGATGTGATGCATGCCAAAGATGCTTTATATGCAAAGGAAGATTTTACAGAGGAAGATGGATTAAAGGCGGGAGAATTAGAGGCTGAGTTTGGTGAAATGGGTGGCTATGAAGCGGAAAGTAATGCGGGTAGTTTATTAAGTGACTTAGGCGTGAAGGAAGATATGCACCAAAGTTTAATGAAGGATATTCCTAGTAATTTTAAATTACGGGTGTTGTTAGCGCAATCACTTTTTGGGAATCCTGATATTTTATTATTGGATGAGCCTACGAATGGTTTGGATATTGAAACCATCGGTTGGTTAGAGAATTTTTTAGCAGATTATCAAAACATTGTTTTGGTGGTGAGTCACGATCGTCACTTTTTAGATACGGTGTGTACGCATGTAGCTGACGTGGATAGATCAAAAATTAAAACCTTTTCTGGTAACTATACTTTCTGGTACGAGTCATCTCAATTGATGGCGCGTCAAATGAATGATAAAAATAAAAAGAACGAAGACAAGCGTGCTGCATTATTAGATTTCATCGCACGATTCTCTGCGAACGCAAGTAAGAGTAAGCAAGCAACATCTAGGAAAAAAGCTTTGGAAAAATTAACCATCGAGGAAATTGAACCATCGAATAGAAAGTACCCTGGTATTATATTTCAGCCATTGCGTGAAGTGGGAAATCAAATTTTAAATGTAGAAAAATTAAAGAAAGAAGTAGATGGACGTGTGTTATTTAAAGATGTTTCTTTTTCCGTGAGTAAGAATGATAAAATTGCATTTTTAAGTAAGGATGCTTTAGCGATTACTTATTTCTTTGAAATAATAAATGGTAAAGGTGCAGCAGATAGTGGCAGTTTTGAGTGGGGTACGACCATTACCAAAGCCTATTTACCCATGGAACATAATGAGGAGTTTTTGCAACCCTCAAGTTTAATGGATTGGTTAAGGCAATTTGTACCAGCCAATGTAACGGATGCCGACGAGCCATTCATCAGGGGCTTTTTAGGTAAGATGTTATTTAGCGGGGATGATGTTATGAAAAAATCAAATGTTTTGAGTGGGGGCGAAAAAGTGCGTTGTATGGTGAGTAAGATGATGCTACAGAATCCAAATGTGGTGGTACTCGATCAGCCGACCAACCACTTGGATTTGGAGAGTATCCAAAGTTTCAATGAAGGATGTCAAAATTTCCCTGGGGTGGTATTAATGACCTCTCATGACCATACTTTCATGCAAACCGTGGCAAACAGGGTGATTGAATTAACGCCTAAAGGAATTATTGATCGATTAATGACTTTTGACGAGTATATGGAGGACAAAAGGGTGCAGGAATTAAGGGCAGAATATTACGCTTAACCAGTGTTCAAGTCGAATCTATTGGCATGAAAACCAATATTTTAGCCTTTTTCACC
>JBIIRW010000018.1:0-23949 GCA_044341385.1 Sediminibacterium sp.
ATGTTTTAAGAGCGCAAAAATACAATTCTAATCCCAAAATTGACTATATTAGAACCACAAACAATTGATTTATGGCTTTGAATATTATTTGGATGGCATTTTTTGTGATTGCATTTGTAATTGCCTTGTTTAAATTGGTATTTTTAGGGGATACAGAGATTTTTAAATTACTAGCCGATGGCATTTTTGATTCTGCCAAGTCTTCTGTGATGGATGTAGCCTTTCCTTTGGCTGGCACGATGGTGTTTTTCCTTGGTTTAATGAATATTGCCGAAAAAGCGGGGGCCATTCAAAAATTGGCCAAATGGATGAATCCATTTTTAAGTCGTTTGTTTCCTGAAGTGCCAGCAAATCATCCTGCCATGGGTCAAATGGTGATGAATTTTAGTGCAAATATGTTGGGTTTGGATAACGCGGCAACGCCATTTGGTTTAAAAGCCATGGAAAGTTTACAAAGTTTGAATCCTGAAAAGGAAAAAGCGACCAATGCGCAAATTATGTTCCTGGTTTTGCATACCAGTGGACTCACCATTATTCCATTAACGATTATTTCCTATCGATTAGCGGCTGGTTCACAGGATGCAGCAAGTATATTTATTCCTTGTGTACTTGCCACCATTGGCACTACTTTGGCTTCAATTATTATGGTTGGTTTATATCAAAAATTAAAATGGGATAAAGTATTAATTGGTTGGATACTTGGGTTAATTCTTTTAATGGTGGGTGTAATATTTAGTGTGAATGCATTAAGCTCCATTCAAAAAGAATTATTTTCAAAAACAGTGGGCAATGGATTGTTGTTGGTAATTATAGTTGGCATTATTTTAGGTGGCGCCTATAAAAAAATATCCGTATTTGATGCATTCATTGATGGTGCAAAAAACGGATTTGAGGTAATCATAAAAATTATTCCATACTTAGTCGCCATGTTGGTGGCTATTCGTGTATTCAGAGATAGTGGCGCGATGGTTTATATTTTAAATGGACTTACTTTTTTAATTCAATTAACGGGTGTTAATACGGAATTCATTGGAGCATTACCTGTAGCAATTATGAAACCATTAAGTGGGAGTGGGGCAAGGGGTATGATGTTGGATATATTTCAAACACAAGGGCCTGATTCATTTGTAGGCAAATTGGCTTCTATATTTCAGGGCTCAGCAGATACTACTTTTTATATTATTGCTTTGTATTTTGGAAGTGTAGGCATCAAAAAAATACGCTATGCTTTGTGGGCAGGTCTTTTTGCTGATTTAATAGGGGTGGTGATTGCTATTCTAATTGGGTATACCTTTTTTAAATAGGAATTATAAGCCTTGGCTCATTTTTAAAACTTCTTCCCATTCCATTTCGGTGACTGGTTGTACCGATAATCGACCCATTTTAACCAAAGCCATATTCGCTAAGTTGGTATTGGCTTTAACATCTGCTAATTTAACGGTATGCTTCAACTTCTTATGTGGTGCAAAATCAACAGCTAACCATGCGGTTTCAGTTGTGGTAGGATCCTGATAGGACTCTTTCACCACTTTTGCAATACCTACAATTTCCATGCCTTCATTACTATGATACCAAAAAGCTAGATCGCCTTTCTTCATAGCGCATAAATTATTTCGCGCTTGATAGTTTCGAACACCATCCCAAAATGTTTTTTTATCCTTGTTGAATTGATCCCAAGAATATTTAAAGGGTTCTGATTTAATTAACCAATATGCCATGATAAGAGATGTGAATTTATATTAATAACCGCTTGCTAATACTTCGGATAGGTGCAATACTTTTACATTTTGTCCATTGTGTTTCATTCTGCCATCGATATGCATTAAACAACTCATGTCAGTACTTATTAAGTAGGAGGCTTCTGTTTTAATGGTGTTCTCAATTTTTTGATCCGCCATCGAAACACTAATGGTATCATATTTTACAGCAAAACTTCCACCAAATCCACAACATAAATCGGTTTCTTGCATTTCTACTAATTCCAAACCTTTTACTGCTGCTAATAATTGTCTGGGTTCGTCTTTAATGTGACATTCTCTTAATCCAGCACAACTATCATGAAAAGTTACTTTGCCTTCAAATGAAGCACCTAAATCTGTAATATTTAAAATTTTCACTAAAAATTCAGACAATTCATAAATACGACTGGCTACTTTTTTTGCTGGACTTTGAAATGCGTTGTTTTCAAATAACTTTCCATAATTGTTTCTGACAAAACCAGCGCAACTTGCACTTGGACTTACTATGTAATCAGCACCTTCAAAATCCTGTACAAATTTTGTACAAACATCTTTTGATTCTCCCCAAAATCCTGCATTAAAGGCTGGCTGTCCACAACAGGTTTGTTGTGCATTATATTTAACGGTACATCCTGCTTTTTCAAGTACTTTAATGGTATCAAAAGCAACTTGCGGATATAGTTGATCAATAAAGCAGGGAACAAATAATTGAACTGTCATACCCAAAAATACGAATTGTAATTAAATAAAATACATAAAAAAAGCATTCTCTACAAATTGTGGAGAATGCTTTAAAATAGGTTAATTAGTAGCGATTATTAAGGCTGTACCTTCAATTTATTGATGAACTTATCTGCCATCAATCCTTTTTCAGATTTTGGATATTTGCTTTTGATTTCTTTGTAAATGTCTACTGCTTCATCCGCCTTACCATTTAATTCTAAAAGTGAAGCAGCACGATATAAATATTCTGAACTAATAGCTTCGTCGTCTGGAAAATGACTACCTGCTTTTTTATAATAACTTAAAGCTTCATCAGTATTTTTTAATTCACTGTAAGCGTCTCCAATAGTGCCATAAGCAATAGCTTGAACTTGTTTTGCGGAAGTAGAGAAGTCCTTTAAGTATTCAACTGATTTGTTAAAATCATTCATACGGAAATAACTAATACCTGCATAATATTTCGCAAGGTTAGCAGCTTTTGTACCACTAAATTCTTTGATGATATATAATACACCTTTGCTTTGACCATCTCCATTTAAAACTAGGCTAGAAGAATCCATTGCAAAATATTTTTCTGCAGTGAACATCGCATCAGCGGCTTTTTCTTCTCTTGGTTTTTGGTACAATTCATTGTATCCAAAGTAGACAATTAAAGCAACAGCGATTGCTGTTATGATATAGGTTAATTCCCTTTTATTATTACTTACATAATCTAAAAATGGGTGATTCTCTTTTTGTAACTCGCTCATATTATTATTTTATAATTTTTCAACTGGTTAGTCAACAATGAATGGATAATTTTGATCAATGTACACATCTTTGTATACTTCACTATCATCAGGCCAAGGACTTTCTTCTGCAAACTTAACTGAAGCATCTACAATTAAAGTTATCTTATCATCAATTGCTTTTAAATCAGCTTCAGTTGCAAAGGCATTATCCAAAATTGTTTTAGATACTTTGGTAATTGGATCTTGGTTTTTGTATTCTTCCACTTCATCCTTGGTTCTGTATTTTTGAGGATCAGATACCGAATGGCCTTTGTAACGGTAGGTTTTCATTTCCAACAAAGTAGGGCCTTCTCCTTGACGAGCTCTATTCACCGCACGCGCAACACCTTCATGAACAGCTTCTGCAGTCATACCATCAATTTTGTCAGCGGGCATTTCGTATGCATCTGCTAACTTATATATATCAATGACATTACTAGTTCTTTCAATGGAGGTTCCCATGGCGTAATTATTATTTTCACAAATAAATACAACAGGCAATTTCCAAAGCATGGCTAAATTAAATACCTCATGCAACATCCCTTGTCTAGCAGCACCATCTCCAAAAAAGCACAAAACAACATTTTTTGAACCTCTGTATTGTTCAGCAAAAGCCAATCCAGCACCAGTTCCTATTTGAGCGCCTACAATACCATGTCCTCCAAAAAAGTAATGTTCTTTGCTGAAAAAGTGCATACTGCCACCTTTTCCTTTAGAGCAGCCAGTCGCTTTACCATATAACTCCGCCATGGCGGAATTTGGACTCATACCTTTAGCCAAGGCCAAACCATGGTCACGGTATGCTGTAATAAAGGGATCTTCTTGATTTGTAGCGGTCATACAACCAGCTGCAATGGCTTCCTGTCCATTATAAACATGGAAAAATCCTCTGATTTTTCCTGCCATTTTATACATTTCCTCCGATTTGGATTCAAATTGACGAATTAATTGCATCAATTCATACCAGTATAGGTAGGTTTCTTTAGAAAATTTTTGGGCCACAGTCCTTTTATTTTGAGGGGCAAATATACAGTTTTCTGAATTAAAACAGCTTAAATCCAGTAGCTTATGCCTCGTTTAAAAATGGGTATTTATAGTCGGTAGGTGGGTTAAAGGTCTCTTTAATGGTTCTAGCACTTAACCATCTGTATAAATTTAACATACTACCCGCTTTATCATTGGTTCCAGAAGCCCTAGCGCCTCCAAATGGTTGCTGACCTACTACTGCTCCAGTGGGTTTGTCATTGATATAAAAGTTACCTGCTGCGTGACGTAATTTATCAGTAGCCAAATTAATGGAGGCTCTGTCTTGAGAGATAATGGCACCCGTTAACGCGTATTTGGAAGTTTTATCTAACAAATCCAATGTCTTTTCAAATTGATTCGTCGGGTAAACATAAATAGTCAATACTGGACCAAATATTTCCTCACACATGGTTAAGTATTTCGGATCGCTGGTTTCAATAACGGTAGGTTCAACGAAATAGCCGTTTTTCTTGCTAAAGTTTCCACCTACTAAAATTTTTGCTTTTTTATCTTTCTTCGCCTTATTAATGTATTTGGCAATATTGTCAAAAGATTTTTCATCAATTACTGCATTTACAAAATTTGAAAAATCTTCCACTGTGCCCATCTTCATGGATTGAATTGCTTTCACCAATTTTGCTTTTACGGCAGGTGCAATGTTTTTTGGTAAATAGGCACGAGAAGCAGCTGAACATTTTTGTCCTTGGTATTCAAATGCACCTCTTGCAAGTGCAGTAACAACTGTATCGACATCGGCAGTCGGATGCACCATCACAAAATCCTTACCACCTGTTTCACCCACAATTCTTGGATAGGTTTTATACTTTGGAATATTTTCTCCAATTTGTTTCCACATATAATTAAATACACCTGTTGATCCGGTAAAATGGACACCCGCAAAATCAGGATGGGAGAAACAAGTCGCGCCAATGGTTGGACCATCTACATATACTAAGTTTATAACGCCATCAGGAAGTCCCGCTTCTTTTAAAATTCGCATAAATAATTGTGCTGAATACACTTGCGTGTTGGCTGCTTTCCATACAACTACATTGCCACACATGGCAGCTGAAGCAGGAAGGTTTCCGCCAATTGCTGTAAAGTTAAAAGGAGTTATTGCTAATACAAATCCTTCCAATCCACGCCATTCCATTCTATTATGCATACCAGGCGATGAAACCGGTTGTTGTTTGTATATCGTACTTAAAAAATGAACATTGAATCTTAAAAAATCAATCAATTCACATGCAGCATCTATCTCAGCTTGGTAAGCATTTTTACTTTGACCAAGCATGGTAGCCGCATTCATTTCAAAGCGGTATTTGGTGGCTAATAAATCCGCAGCTTTTAAAAATATATGTGCACGTGATTCCCAAGACATATCTGCCCAAGCGTTACGTACTTTTAATGCACTTGTAATAGCTTGATCCACATGCTTTTTTGAACCCATGTGAAAATGACCAAGGGTATGTTTAATTTCATGTGGCGGATGAATCGCGATTTTATTTCCTGTACGTACCGCTTTCCCATTAATGTACATGGGTATATCCATCGTTTTACTTTTCAAACTAGCAAGGGCTTTCTTCAAAGCCAATTTTTCAGGTGTTCCTGGTGCATAAGATAAAACAGGCTCATTGGCCGGAGTAGGGTAATCAAAATAACCTAATTGCATAAGTAATAATTTATACTTCAAAAATAAGCATTAAATGAATATGTTAAGGAAGATCTGCAATTTCCTTAAACTTGCTTTACTTTTACATATAAATACGCATACTATGCAGTTTGTTTTAGTGGATATTGCGGATAGAGAAAAATTTTATCCTTTTAGTTTGACGCAATCGGTCGCGCAATTTAGGATTGGGATTTACTCATTTCAAGAAAGATGGGAGCATTTGTTAAACAAAGAAACTGCCATCTATACGGTTCCATACTTGCAAAAATTATATGATAACAGTGATTTTTTACAAAATAAAGAAGCGGCTATTTTTATTAATGTGACCTGCATCCCAACTGCTGATTTAGTGGATGCGATTTTAAATTTGAAACTAGGAGAAAAAATAATTAGTAAATCGGGCAAATGGATAGCTACACATACCGAAGACCGATCTTTAGAAAAAATTTTATTGGCCAATTTTGCTCCCATTACATTTGAGCAAGGGGAGTTTGTGCAAGATGCGATTGGGTTGTTGCAATTACATACAAAGTTTATTGAGAATGATTTTACTTGGGTTAAGAAAAATGTTTCGGGTATTAAAATTGACACAAGTAATAAAGTGATTCAGCCTGAAAATATTTTTATTGAAAAAGGTGCCGAAGTACATTGCGCAATTTTAAATGCAAGTACAGGCCCTATTTATATTGGCAAAAATGCCATGATTATGGAAGGCACTGCCATACGAGGACCCTTTGTTTTAGGGGAAAAGGGCGTAGTTAAAATGAACACGAGTATTTATGGTGCAACGACCATTGGACCTTATTGCTTAGCTGGCGGGGAAATTAAAAATTCAGTTTTGATGGGGTTTTCAAATAAGGGTCATGAAGGATATTTGGGAGATAGTATTATTGGACATTGGTGCAACTTAGGTGCGGGCACTTGTAATAGTAATATTAAAAATACGGCAGGACCTATTCAAATGTGGAATGAGGCCAAACAAATCTGGGAAACCGTAGGTCAAAAAATGGGAATGCTCGTGGGCGATTATAGTCGTTTTGCCATTCAATCAAGTATTAATACAGGTAGTTATATAGGTGTAAGTGCCAATATATTCGGGAATGGCTTGCTCCCTAAATTTATTCCCAATTTTACTTGGGGTATTGTACCTGGATATCAAATTGATAAGGCCATTGAAGATATAGGTAATTGGAAACAATTAAAAGGGTTTATTATGTCTGAAGAGGAAAAGCAGGTACTCCAAAAATTGTATAAAAAAGCTTCCTAATCCTTTTGTTTTGGGCATTTTACCGTTTTTATAATTGCTTGTATAATCTGATAAATTGGACCAAATTCAACTATTTTTTAACTACCTTTGCATCGCTAATTTTAGTGTTTAAATTGTTAAAGGAAATATGAGAAAACAAATAGCTGCAGCCAATTGGAAAATGAATTTAAATCAGCAAGAAGCACAAGATTTGCTGAAAAATATTTTAGATAAGCTACCTAAATTAACTGATAATCAACAAGTTGTATTTTCACTCCCTGCCATATATATCGCAAATGCGGTACATCAAATTCAAGGAATACCCAATGTTTTTATAGCCGCACAAAATTGCCATCAAAATACAAATGGGGCATTCACTGGTGAAATATCGGCACCCATGTATTCATCGGTTGGGGTAAATCATATTGTAATTGGACATTCTGAAAGACGTGAATATTTCGCAGAATCAGATGCCTTATTAGCTGAAAAAGTAAATGCAGTATTAGCCAACAATAGTACACCCATTTTTTGTTGCGGAGAACCTTTAGCCATTAGAGAAACGGGTACACAAAATGCTTTTGTGGAAACACAATTAATTAATTCCTTATTTCATTTATCTCCAGCGCAACTTTTAAAAGTAGTGATTGCCTATGAACCCATTTGGGCAATTGGCACTGGTAAAACTGCATCAAGTGCACAAGCGCAGGAAATACATGCTTTTATTAGATCTGTTTTAGCAACAAAATATGGTGCGGATATTGCTGATCAAATTTCAATTTTGTATGGGGGAAGTGTAAAAGCGGCTAATGCTGTTGAATTATTTTCACAACCTGATGTAGACGGTGGTTTAGTCGGCGGCGCTTCATTAATTGCTTCCGAATTCACTGCAATCATAAACGCACTTCAATAGATTTTAAAGCCTATTTTCACTTACATGAAGAACATAAGAAACTTTTGTATTATCGCACACATTGACCATGGTAAAAGTACCTTGGCTGATCGTTTGTTAGAACATACCAAAACCATCACGGAAAGAGAAATGATGAACCAGGTTTTGGATGATATGGATTTGGAGCGTGAAAAAGGGATCACGATTAAAAGTCATGCGATTCAAATTAATTATATTCATAAAGGCGTAACCTATACCTACAATTTAATTGATACACCGGGTCACGTGGATTTTAGTTATGAAGTAAGTAGGGCATTAGCTGCTTGTGAGGGTGCTTTATTATTAGTGGACGCATCACAAGGAATACAAGCACAAACGATTAGTAATTTATATTTGGCATTAGATAATAATTTGGAAATAATTCCTGTCATCAACAAAATTGATATGGATGGTGCTAAAATTCCAGAGGTAACAGATCAAATTATTGAATTAATTGGTTGTAAGCAAGAAGATATTTTATTGGCCAGTGGACGTTCAGGTATTGGTATTGAAGAAATTTTACAAGCCATTTGTGAGCGTATCCCAGCACCAGTTGGAGATACAGAAGCGCCATTACAAGCGCTCATTTTTGATAGTGTTTTTAATAGCTTCAGAGGTATTATTGTTTACTATCGAATTATGAATGGAGTGTTAAAGAAAAATGATAAAATTCGCTTTGTTGCATCTGGTAGAGATTATAACGCGGACGAAGTGGGTGTGTTAAAATTAGCGATGACCCCAAAAGCAGAAGTGCGTGCAGGAGATGTGGGTTATATTATTACAGGTATTAAAGTTGCCAAGGAAGTAAAAGTAGGCGATACTATTACACTTGCAAATAATCCTGGGCCCATGATTAATGGATTTGAAGAAGTGAAACCAATGGTTTTTGCTGGTATATATCCGGTGAATACAGATGAGTTTGAAGAACTCAGAGATTGTATGGAAAAATTACAATTGAATGATGCTTCTTTAACTTTTGAATTAGAAACTTCACAAGCTTTGGGTTTTGGTTTTAGATGTGGATTTTTAGGTCTGCTTCATATGGAGATTATTCAAGAGCGATTGGAGCGTGAGTTTAATCAAACAGTAATTACGACGGTACCCAACGTTAGTTTTATTGCCTTTACTACTAGAGGTGAAAAAATAATTGTGAATAACCCATCTGAAATGCCCGATCCTGTAAAGATTGAACATATTGAAGAGCCTTATATTCGTGCACAAATCATTACCTCTCCGGATTACATTGGAAATATAATTACACTTTGTTTGAGTAAGCGTGGTATATTAATGAATCAAAGCTATTTAACACCTACTCGAGTGGAATTGATTTTTGAAATGCCGATGACGGAAATTGTATTTGATTTTTATGATAAACTAAAGAGTCAAACTAGAGGATATGCTTCCTTTGATTATTCTCAAATTGGTTTCAGAGACGCAGATATTGTGAAGATGGATATTTTATTAAATGCGGAAAAGGTAGATGCCTTAAGCGCATTGATTCATAGAGGGAAAGCATCTGATTTTGGACGACGACTTTGTGAGAAGTTAAAAGAATTATTAACCAAGCAACAATTCCAAATTGCCATTCAAGCTGCCATTGGTGCTAAAGTAGTTGCGCGTGAAAATATTAGTGCTATGCGTAAGGATGTTACTGCCAAATGTTATGGCGGTGATATTAGCCGTAAACGTAAGTTATTAGAAAAGCAAAAAGAGGGTAAAAAGAGAATGCGTCAGATAGGTAATGTGGAAATTCCGCAGGAAGCATTTTTAGCAGTACTTAAATTGGATTAATCACTCACTGATTTATATGATATTAAAAGTCTGCAATTATGTAGACTTTTTTTATTTCTTTTTGTAGGAATTTTCATCTTTAATAGATAATTCCCATTTATTATTCATCCACGCAAAAAATTTAAAATTACCAGAGGGTACCAAGGTTTCCTGTTTTTTTAAATCATTATCGGTACTGGCTAATTCAGAAATCATGATTCTATTTTGTAATTTTTCGTATTTTATTATAGCGTTACTGCCTTTTTTAAAACTATATATAAAGCGATCAATGGTTCCGATGGGGTAGGTTGGATCCGACGGGAATTTAAAAAAATCGCCACCTAAAATGGGTTCTTCATTTTCAAAACGTACTACTTCAATTATTTTATTTGACACACTGGTGTTATTTTCATCGAATCCTAATAAGGTATAAATGGTTGTTCCATTGTATGGTGTTGGGATAATATCATAGTAAATAGCACCAATCCATTTTTTTCTGTC
Source organism: Sediminibacterium sp. (assembly GCA_044341385.1). Classification (GTDB taxonomy): domain Bacteria; phylum Bacteroidota; class Bacteroidia; order Chitinophagales; family Chitinophagaceae; genus Sediminibacterium. Next base: position 10,376 of record JBIIRW010000018.1, read on the forward strand.
ATTCACACCTAGTGTATTATTTTGAACAAAATCAGAATTGTCAAAGAATGGTAATAATTTAAGTTGTCCATCATTGGTAGGAAGTTGCATGGCGCCTCTTTGACGATATGTGCCGTCACCCAAGTCCACCTGCCAACTAAAAAATTTAAAACGTCCATCAGGGGAAATAATATGTTTAATCGCCGTTAATGAGTCAAAGTTGAATTTAAAGGAGTAGGGATTTTTTAAGGTTTGTACCAATGCTCTGGTGAAAATACTATCCGCGTTTAATCGATTTCTAAGGATGGTATCTTCCTGTATAAGGCTAGCCAGTTTTTGTAATTGTGTCCCGGTGGAATCGTAATTGAAAATGTTCTGCCCTTTAACATTGCTGTTTAATAAACTAAGTATTGCTCCAATTAAAATTAATTGTTTCATTATCTTAAAATTATTTTGATAATGCATTTGCAAACTCAAGAAGGGTATTAAATCTAAAATCAATACTTGGGTCAGGGAAAGGAGTTTCGGGATGGGTTGTGGCTAAAAATACAGTATGTAAACCTGCATTACGACCAAATGCCATATCACTCGGTCTGTTACCTACCATGATTGAAGTGCTAAAATCAATCGAAGGAAACATTTCTTTGGCTTGTAAGGCCATACCTGGTTGCGGTTTACGATTGATGGAGTCGTTTTCAATATCAGTACAATAAAATACATGATCAATGCTGCCACCGATGGTTTCTATGGTTCGCAACATATTCTCATGAATTTGAATCAAATCAGATTCGGTCATAATACCACGTCCAACACCTTTTTGATTGGTGGCAATAACAATGGTTCTGAATAAGTTCGCTAAAATGGGAAGGGCTTCAATACTTTCATTGTAAAACTCAAATTCATTCCAGGTTTTAATATAGTCATTGTCCTTTTCAACATTAATTACACCATCTCTATCTAAAAATAGTGTCCAATTGGGGTTGATATCTGATAAGTTAAATGACAAAATGCAATTGTTTATTTTATTCGGAAATTATCCAAAAATATTACTTTCTACTAATTCGCATATTATATGTCCTACTAAAATATGGGACTCTTGAATTCGTGGGGTATCATTAGATGGAACATTAATTAAGTAGTCTGAAATTTCTTTCATCTTACCACCTTTATCTCCAGTAAATCCAATGGTAACGACTTGCTTGGTTTTAGCCATTTCAAATGCTTTAACAATATTTCCAGAATTCCCTGAAGTACTTATGCCCACTAATACATCCCCTGGTTTTGTTATGCCTTCTATTAATCTTGCATAAATGACTTCGTAGCTATAATCATTTGCCACAGCAGTTAAATAAGAAGTGTTACAATGCAATGCTTCAGAAGGCAATGCTTTTCTGTCTTTATAAAAACGACCAGAAAATTCAGCAGCCAAATGTTGTGCATCCGCTGCACTTCCTCCATTACCTGCAAAATAAACACTATTGCCATTTTGAAAGGCGGTGGTGATCACTTTAACGACTGTATCAATTTGGGCAATTAAGTGCGCATCTCCCATAAGGGTTTGTTTTACTTTAATTGATTCGTTAATAATGGATGAAATTTTTTGATGATGCATATATATATAGTTGCTTGCTTTAAAATCCGTAATTATAATTTTTGGTACAAAGCTAAAAATTTTTCTGTCATTTGCGACCAGCTATATTTTTTCTTTTCTTCTATTATATTAGGAATGAAGTGTTTTTCGCCTAATTCATATAAGGTTTCGATGCCTTTAGCAATTTCTTCTGCAGTAGGTGCTACCACAATGCCTGTTTTTAAGTGGGGAACTGTATCTGCTAATCCGCCTACATTGGTCACCAACATTGGTTTTTCAAAATGATAAGCTAGGGGAGTGACGCCACTTTGGGTGGCATTTTTGTAGGGTTGTATGATAAAATCAGCGCTACAAACATAATTTTTAACTTCCCCATCCGGTATATAATTGGAATAAAATGAAATACGGTTTTGTAATCCAAGCGCATTAACTAAATCATGGTAAGTACTCGCGTCCTCATAAAATTCGCCTACGATTATTAATTGAATACCTAAATTTTTAATCGTTTCATTTGCCATTGCCTGAATTAATAAATCAAGGCCTTTGTATTTACGGATATAACCAAAAAATAAAATGATCTTATCTTGTTGTGGTAATCCCAATTGCGTCCTTGCTTCCATTTTTGTTATTGGATCACCGAAGTGATTAAAAATGGGATGCGGTGAAATAGAAACAGGTTTGTGTGAAAATGTTTTTATATCATTTTTAACTTTTTCACTCATTGCGATAAATCCATCCACTGTTTTTACGAAGTATTTAGTTAATAAACGATCACCCATTCTTTTTTCATGTGGGATCATATTATCTATAATCGATATAACTTTGGTATGTTTATTTAATTGTGCAATTTTTAATATCGTACCCAAGCAAGGGGCTAAAAATGGGATCCAAAATCGGACAATAATTAAGTCTGGTTTTTCACGGTATAGTTTAAGTCCAATTATAATCCAATTGAAAGGATTAATTGAATTTATACAAACGTCAATGTTTACATTAATTGGTTTTGAATCGGTCGTATATTGACTTTTCCCTGGAAATAAAAAGGAAGGGTATTGTAAGGAGAAAGTATCAATGCGAGTTTGAATACCTTTTTCTGTAAACTGCGTGGCTAGTTTTTCATCAAAAGCAGAAAGGCCACCGCGTAAGGGCCAAGCTGGGCCAATTATGACCAATTTGTTTACCATCCTTGTTTGTCTTCAATTAAATAGACGTTCCTTTCAGTTGCATTTCGATTCACTAATTCTCCAATAAAACCAGCTAAAAATAATTGCATACCAACCATCATGGAAGTTAATGCAATATAAAAACTAGGCTTATTGGTTACTGTATAATTAGGATCTAAGAATTTTCCTGTGACAATGAATCCAAACGCAATAAATCCAATCATGAAAAATAAAGAGCCAATAAGTCCAAAAAATTGCATGGGTTTTTTGCCGAACTTGGATAAAAATTGAATCGTCATTAAATCTAAAAAGCCATTAACAAAACGTTCCCAGCCAAATTTAGTAGTGCCATATTTACGGGCTTGATGCACTACCACCTTTTCACCAATCTTTTTAAATCCTGCCCATTTGGCTAAGATAGGAATGTACCTATGCATCTCGCCAAAAACTTCAATGCTTTTGACCACTTTTAATTGATACGCTTTTATGCCACAGTTAAAATCGTGCAGTTGAATGCCTGAGCTTTTACGTGCAACTGCGTTGTATATTTTGGAAGGAATATTTTTAGTGAAGGTGTTATCATATCTTCTCTTTTTCCAACCACTTACTAAATGATAGCCTTGTTTGTTAATCATTTCTACAAATTCTGGAATTTCTTCAGGAGAATCTTGTAGGTCTGCATCCATGGTAATAACGATATCACCTTGTGCCGCTTTGAAGCCTTCATTTAAGGCTGCTGACTTTCCATAATTTCTTTGAAATTTAATACCCTTTAAATTTGGGTATTCATTGCGTAAGTTGGATATCGTTCCCCAACTATTATCATCACTACCGTCATCAATCATAATCACTTCATAGCTGAAGTTATTAGATTGCATTACACGATGTATCCATGCCATTAATTCAGGTAATGAATCGGCTTCGTTAAAAAGTGGTATGACAACGCTTATTTGCATATAAATAATTAAGCAGTAGGTTCTGCAAATGGATCCACTGGATTCTTTTTAGCAACCCAAGCACCAATTAAGGAGGCTATAACACCCATAAACGCGGTACCAATGATGGCACCACCAATAGCGAATGGTAATAAAAATTTCTTAGTCATGCTTAGACCTTGCTCAATCATCTCATCAGTCATTTGTGGATTTTCGGCCATTTTCTTTCTAGCTATTTCTAATATTTTATCAGGCATTTCAGGGAATAATACTTTTAAAGAAAGCGCCACATATATTACCGTAATAACGATGATTACAGAAGTGGTCTTAAACCCATGTGCAAAAATATTTCCAAAGGTTACGTTGTTATTATTTTCATTCGCATATATGATGCAACTGTAAATTAAACCGCCAATGGTTATGGCATAATTTATGTAGTTAATCCAACTTACTTCATATAAATTAAATACAGTAACTATAATACTGATTAAAATTCCAAATGCACTTAATATAGCGCCTTTGACAATATGAGAAGTTACTTTATTTTCCATGTTTTTTATTTGTATATTTTATAATTAAGCCAAATGTAATTTGCCTTTACTGTATATGCCTTTAATTTTTCCTGTTAATTTAATATCCCAAAAAGGGGAGTTGGCTGACTTACTTTTTGAGTCCTTTTGAGCTAAAAGGGTTGTTTCTGTTTTATGATAAAAAGTTAAATCAGCAACGGCGCCTTCTGTTATTCCTGCGTTATCTAGTTTAAATATGCTTCTTGCATTTAGTGAGAATAACTCTGAAATTTTATTGTCAGATAATGTAGGAAATAAATGTTGGATAGTTGCAAAGCTGGTTTCAATACTTGCAATACCTGCTTTCGCATTTTCGAATTCTATTGTTTTCGCATCCCAATCCTGTGGCATATGGTGTGAGCTGATGCAATCAATGGTGCCATCTTCTATCGCTTTGAATAAGGCTTCTTGGTCTAGCTTAGTTCTAAGTGGCGGGAATACTTTTAATAATGTATTGTAATCTTTTAAATCTTCCTCAGTAAAAAATAAATGGTAAGGAGTTACACTACATGTAATTTTCAAACCTTCTTTTTTAGCGTTACGTATGAGTGCAATTCCTTTTGCAGTACTTACACCTGTAATATGTAATTGTGAATTGGTATATTTTAATAACTCAATATCTCTGGAGATAATTAATTCTTCAGCGATTGCTGGAATGCCTGGCAAGCCTAATTTTGTTGATAGAATCCCTTCATTCATTAAACCCAAGCTGCCCAAACTTTTATCAATGGGCATTTGTATAACTACACCATCAAAAGCTTTTACATATTGTAAGGCTTTCAAAAATAATAATGTTGATTGAACAGGGTATAGTCCATCACTAAAAGCAACTGCACCATTTGAATTCATATCAATCATCTCTGCTAAATCCTTTCCTTCTATTTTTTTAGATAATGCGCCAATGGGTAAGATATGAATTGGTAATTCTTGGCTATGTTGTTTTACATAAGTCACCTGTGATTTATTATCGATAACGGGGGTTGTATTAGGCACAACAAAAACTGTCGTAAATCCACCTTTTATTGCTGCATTGGAACCTGTGGTTAAGGTTTCTCTATGTTCCATACCTGGATCGCAAAAGTGAACAAATGGGTCTATAAATCCGGGAGAAACTATTGAATTTTTTAAATCGATTGTCTGATCAGCCGCTCCTTTATAATTATCTGTAATGGAAACAATTTGTTGGTCTTTTATCAAAATATCTTTAACCAACCCATTAAAAGGCGACCTCGTATCTGCAATTTTAACTTGACTTAGAAGAATTGTCATCGGGTCTGTAAAATTTTAATGCAATATACCTTGATTTTTCTATTTAGGGTTATATTTACACCCGAATTCCTGATATTTTAGGTTCAAAATCAGTCAAATAGGCCATTTTAGGTGTATTTAGATTGTTGTCTAATACTTTATAGGAGTTGCTTTAATGAATCGGGTGGTAGCGCAGTCCGGTAGCGTACACGTCTGGGGGGCGTGTGGTCGCAGGTTCAAATCCTGTTCACCCGACCAAAAAAGGTATATCAGCCACAACGAAGTTGTGGCTGAGTTGTTTAGGGAGTGAGAATTGGGAGCTTGCTCACAAATTCGAACAAGCTAAACAACTCATAGCCCAGAGCGAAGCGAATGGGCTGAGATATTATGCTTTTGCAAAAAGGTGATTAAAGGATCACCGAACGCAGTGAGGTAATCCGTCTTTAGCAAAAAGGTGATTAAAGGATCACCGAACGCAGTGAGGTAATCCTGCTTTTGCAAAAAGGTGATTAAAGGATCACCGAACGCAGTGAGGTAATCCGAAGGTGATGTTAGGATGCCGGAGTGAAACGACGGCAATCCAGGTGAATACAGGATCACCGAACGCAGTGAGGTAATCCGTCGTTTATTTGCAGTATTGACTCAAGTAACTATCCACCCCTTGGTATCCCTTAAGCTTGGCTGTATTTAATGGTGCACATATTTTCTCCTTTTTTCCTAGTGCTATATAACTCATCGCCATAAAAAATTCTGACTTACCGGTATTTGCATTTGAGAATTGTACAGCTTTTTCAAAATATTGTACAGCTTTTGCAAAATCTCCTCCGGAATAATAACTAATACCTGCGTTTTCATAATGCGTATAGTTGGCAGGATCCAATTGAACAGCTTGTATATAAAATTGTGCTGCTTTAATATATTGACCTTTAATGAAAGCAGACTTTCCGTTGTTTAATAGATTAGTAACTACATCTATGCTTTGAACACCCGATATGTTATTTGAAAAAATTTTATTGACTCTTGCTAAAATGGCACTGTCCTTCGGATATTTTGCATTTGTTGAATTAAGTAAAGCAATCATGTTTTTATCAGCAGCACCTTTAACTTCATACATCGCAAGTAGATATTGCGCGTTGGCTTCAGCGCCAGGACGGTATTTATTATATTCCTTGTATGCTTTTTTGATTTCGATGGAGTCCTTATTTTTTGCAGAGCTAAACATGATATTTTTATAATAACTAGTAGCTCGCGGCCAATTATAAAATGCTTTTTTTGCAAAAATAGCAACACTATCAAATTTTTGTTTGTCTGCATAAATAGCAGTTCTTATAAAATCATTATAGTGTAAATAAGGATTGTCGTTATCACTTTCTTTCAATAATCTTAATGCTTCGTCATAGTGTTTGTCTCTAAATTCATATCGTGCAATTAATCCTTTAATAGGCAGGGTAGAGGTTGACAAATTAGGAATTGCTGGGAAGGAAGATTTAACCTCGTCCAATGCCATTTTAGGATCAGCGTCTATTTCACCCATCACATACTTCTGAATTTTTAATGAATCATAAGTTTGTTTTGCAATATAAATTGATGGGGTAATAATAAATAAAGAAATGATATAGAAACTAATTGGGATTGTTTTATTGAATTTAATAGAACTTGTTTTTGTGTTACTCATATGACTGATGGGTAAAAAAACCAATGCTGCTGAAATAGCCAACATGGTTTGCATAGCAGTACGTTCGGCTGGGAAATTTAAAAATGCATCTACTGCATAGCAAGTAACTGCCATAAAAGATATGGTTGCAGTTAGCTGATAGGGCTTAAATTCTTTATTGCCCCAAATTTTAATGGTAAAAATAGGCACTAGTAAAAACATTAACCCAAATGCAACACCACCTATAATACCCAAATCTGCAAACATTTCAATAAAATCATTGTGGCAGTGATAGGGCACAAATAAATCATTCGTAAATTCTTTTTCATAAGGGATGGAAGCTAGTTTCCAATTACCATAACCAGCACCAATCAATGGGTGTTTGGTTGCATAATCAATTGCACCTTTCCACAAATGAATACGACTTGCTTGTTCACTTTGAATAGTAATATCAACTGCTCTTTTTGTAACCGTACCATAGCCACCTTGATAACCTTGCAATTTAACCGCATTGGCTAAAAGTAAATTGGCAACAAAAAACCCTGCTATAATAGGGCCTAAAAAATAGGATAATTGTATTGCAGCTTTTGTCTTATTTGTGATACCGACAAAGATTGTAGTGGAAATTGCATAAATCAAAAATATAATACTTAAGCCAACATATGTCGATCTTGTATTCATAATAAATAAAGCAACTACACCGAAAAATAATACACCAATATTGATTATTTTAATAAATGATTTTTGTCTGATAATTAACCACAAAACAAATGGAAATTTAATCAGCAAGCTGGCAGCCATAACGTTTTTATTGCCATGATTACCAGTTAAGCTTATAATGTTAGCATCCAAATCCATAGTTTCTATATTTTTAGAAAAGCCTTTTAAAATATAGAAAGAATCCCAAAGCAATAAAAATGCTATCGTAAATGAAACAATGTTGAATACATAGTTTATGTCTTTTTTATAGAATAAAATAGACACTTGTATAAATACCAAATAAGTTGAAATTAATCTTGCAAGCGTTACTAAGGTTTCCGTGGGATTAATTGCATAAAAATAGGAATCAATCGCCCACAAAACCAATAATGAAAACAGGAGGGTAAATTTGTATTTAAATATCCCATTTATAGCTTCATTATATGTATTTCTATTAAAAATTATATAAGCCAAAACTATAAGGTCAAGGGAACTTGTATACAACCATTGAGCGCCCATCACATCAGCACCGCCAAAATCAGAAACAAAGTGTACCATTAAATAGAGTACCGTGATGACAGCACTCATTAAACCTTTATTATCTTTGTTGCGCATGCTTACTTTTAAGACTGTAAAGTTAATTAATTCATTAATATTTCCACCTTTTTTGAATTATGCCTATAACTGGGCATTGGGGAATTGTTTTTTTCCAAATATTCCTTAAGTAAACTATTTAGTTGTATGGTTTTTGCAGGTTGTTTCATTGATAAATCAAATTGTTCACCAATATCATTTGATAAATTATATAATTCTTTATGTCCATTTCTTAAATCATAAATTAATTTCCAGCTTCCTTGCCTAATGGCTGATTTATAATTAATTGCTGGCCCGTCACCCTCAATCCATTTATTCGGGTAATGCCATACCAAAATACGATTCGTATCTGATAATTTATTATTCTTCAATAATGGAACAAAACTTTTGCCATCCACACGTTGAATCGTTTTAGTGTTAAAGACTCCTGCCATTTCAAGAATAGAGGGGAAAAAATCTTCTGCAATAACATACTGATTATTGGATGTATTTGCTTTTGCGAATTCTGGCCATTTTACAATCATTGGAACTCGAATTCCTCCTTCATATAATGAGCCTTTGCCTGCGCGTAAAGGCAAATTTTGAACATGCGCGTTTTTCCCTCTTGCACCGCTTAGGCTTAATCCGCCATTGTCACTCATAAATATAATGATGGTATTTTTTGCAATATTTTTTGCAGTAAGATATTTCATAATATCACCCAAGCTTTTATCCATGGAGGCAACCATACTTGCATATTTTGCATTTGGGGTATCTAAACCTACATCTAAGTAGGATTGATAAAATCGAACATCAGGTTGTATTGGAACATGAACTGCATAATGTGACATGTTTAAATAAAATGGCATTTTTAATCGAATAGGTTCTTCTATACTATTTATTGCTTCTAGTGTAAGTGCTTCTGTTAAATTAGTGTCAGACCCATGGTAATTCATTAAATCAGGCACAGATTGATAGGTTGATTTCCCGGGAATATTTCCATAATTATCTTTACCATAATAACTTTGTGGATGTCCGGCTGCATGTCCTGCAATATTAACCATAAATCCTACATTTAATGGGTTTGACATTGGCGTGCCAGCTGGCCCCCAATGCGCTTTTCCCACATGTATTGTATAATAACCTGCTTGCTTTAATATTTGCGGGTAAGTAGTGATACTTTTAATATCAACACCATTTATTTTCCAGGGTGCTGGATTAAATTGATCATCTTTGGCATCGGTGGAATTGTTTTTCACTGGAGAAGTCCAATTGGTTACCCCATGTTGTGTTACATTCATTCCAGTTAATATACTTGTTCGGGTAGGGGTGCAAACTGAATTTGAATAGGCATTCGTGAATTTAACGCCTTGCTTTGCTAATAATTCAAGATTCGGTGTTCTAAATTGCTTGTTTAAAAATCCAATACTGTCACCGAATGGAACTGAACTATCCATCCATCCCATATCATCAATTAAGAATAAAATAATATTAGGTCTTTTTGTTTGCTGAGCATTTAATTGCAGCATATTAAAAAGGAGAAATGGGATCAATATTTTTTTCATACAATTTTAGAAATTGGAAACAGTATTAATTTAAAAAATAGGTGGCGTTACTTTTTTGTAATTGTATAAGAGCTTAGTAAAACATTTCTTGGATCCAATTCAATATTTTCTGGGATACCCTTTACATTATATGATTGACTAACTTGTTTTTTATTCAAATTCATTTTTAATAATATGGGTGTTTTACTCTCTTTCGTATAGTAACCAATCTCGATTGGTAAATCAAAATTGAAATCGGTTAATTGTGTTTGCGTTAAATTTATATTGATTTTGTGATTGACAGGATCGTAACTCCAAATTGCTTCAATCTTAGGATTCACTGGTTGATACAACCATTGCTTAAAAAATATTTTTAAATCCTTGCCTGATGTCTTTTCCATTTCAATCCTAAAGTCATCCGTTGTCGCATTCGCATTGTAAAACTTTTTATAATAAGCTTGAATTCCTTTTTTGAAATTTTGTTCCCCTATTTTATCTCTTAACATATGTAAAAACCAAGCACCTTTTTGGTAAGTTAAACCTGTGGTGACCGCTTCTTTTTCAGCTGTTCTAGGAGCTACAATACTAAAATCGGGCATTTTAACAGTCATATCCATTACTGATTTTTTTGCCTTTACTATCCCTTTGTTATATTCCGCTTGTCCATATTCATTTTCGATAAATAATAAAGTAAAAAATGTGGCGAACCCTTCACTTAGCCATGCATCATCCCAGGTAGTTTCCGTCACTGCATTACCAAACCATTGATGTGCAATCTCATGTATAACTATATTTCTTGTACGTTCATCACGCTTGCCATTCACTAAATCCTCACCATAAAAAATAGCAGAAGAAGTTTCCATTCCTCCATTCACACTAGGCGTTTGGATATTGGCTAATTTTTCATAGGCGTATGGGCCTACGTACTTGCTATAAAATGCCAATACCTTTTTAGTAGGCTCTTTAAAATCATAAAATCCAGCTTCTCTGTTTTTTGAATACACCCATGTTTGAATTGATTTTCCTTCAAAATCATCCACATATTGTACTGCAAAATCAGCAACGCCTAAAACAAATAACCAAGAAGAAACTGGAACAGATTGCTTCCAATGTGTAAGCTTTGTATTATTTCCTAAATCTGACTCTTCTAATAACAAGCCATTTGAAACTACTTTATAATGGGCCGGGGCTGTTACAATAAATTCTGAAGTAGCTTTATCATTCGGATGGTCAACAATGGGTAACCAATGTCTGCCTCGATTTGGCCAGTTTTCATTAAAAAAACTACGATCTCCAAATTTAGTCGCACCAATTCTTAATCCATCAAAAGGGATGCCATGGTATTTAATAGTAAAAGTGATGGTTTCATCGGCAACAGAATTTTTTGGTAAGCTTATGATCAATGCATCTTTTTCATGTGTGTAATTCACTGCAGTATTCGAAATACTAACACCATCTACCACCATTCCTTTGTCTTTCTTTTCCGTTGCTTTATTGATTAAGTCTAAACGAAAATTTTGCAAACCTGCTTGCTTAAAATTAACAGTAACTTGGGTAGTTCCAATAATTTCATCATTGCTGTCATTTAAGCGCAATTGAAAAGTATAGTGTTTAATGTCTATATTTTTATTAATTGGGTATTGGTCAGCCCAAGCAATGAAGGGGAGGGTATATAAGAGAATATTGAAAAAATATTTTGGTAGCTTATTCATTATTGTAGTGTTATTTTTTTCAAGTAATTACCTTTTGCATCCACCTGAGGAGGGGTTGCGCTATTTACTATGATTCCTTCACTTGGGATAATAGTTCTAGTTGTTTTGCCATTGGCCAAAATATCATAGGGTAAATCCATAAAGTGATTATTGATTTTTATTTGGAATTTTTGGAATCCTACTTCCTTAATGGTAATATCCAATACTTTGGTTGTTCTCAAATAAAAATCAAAAAAGGGTTTTAAATTTTTATTAGTTGCATTGCTAAATAATTGTTCAACATCAGTGGTTGTAACAAAATTGTCATAAGTGTATTTTGTATCTGTCGCTAACTTTTTTAATGTTGGAAAAAATATTTCATCCCCAACTACATATCTTAAACTATGCATGAAAAAAGAACCCTTACCATAAATATCACCACCTGAGTATACTTGCTCCTCTGTTGCTTCATCAACGGCAGGGATAATTGGCATTCTATTTCTTGAATTTTTACGATGTCCAGCAATAATTTCATCGTATGCTGCTTCGCCACCAATTTCCAACATAGTTAATGCTTCTGCATAGGTTCCAATTCCTTCCTGTATCCACATATGTCCCCAGTCCTTGTTGGTTACTTTATTTGCCCACCACTCATGTGCGTATTCGTGTAATAAGTTTGCAGAGTATTCTTGTCCATTAATTGTTTTATAGCTAAACTTATTATCAAAAGTAATCATGGTTTGATGTTCCATGCCAGAATTAGGTACTTCTGCAATCCCGATTTTTTCTTTTGCCCAAGGGTATTCCCCAAAATATTTCTCTAAAATTTTACTATCTCTTTTTCTAGTTTCAATCACTTTTTTCGCATGTATCGTATCTTCTTCTAAAACATAATATTCAATAGGAACTTTGGTTCCCAAAATAGTAGTGTACTCATCTTTAACTACTTTGTATTTGCCAATATTGAATAAAATACAATAATTACTAATGGTGTAATTGGTTTTCCAATGATAGGTTGATTTGTTCTTTTTTGTCGTTACGCCCATCAATAATCCTGGGCCAGCCACCATTAAATTTGATGGGATCGTAATTTTCAAATCAGCTCCTTCATTAGGCTCATCACTAGGATGATCTTTACATGGGTAATACATTTTTCCACCTTCGCCTTGTATATTGATGGACATCCAATCATTGCCATTTTTATCTTTCGCCCATGTAAAACCGCCATCCCAAGGGGGTTTAATAGCAACAGGAGGTATGCCATTATATTCAACTAATACTTTTTGATTGCCGACTTCAAAACCAGTGGCATTCGTAATAAATATTTTATCATCATGTTGGTAAAAGGTAGCAGGTTTATTATTCACTTTTACTTTTGTAACGGAATATAAATGAATTAAGTCGAGTAAAATAGTATCCGTTTTTTTAGACAGATTTAAACTCACTTCTGTAGCGCCGTTGATGGATTTTTTTACCATGTCCACTTCTAATGCAATGGTATAATGCCTAATATCCATAATTGCTTGCTGTGGAATAAGTTTCCCCCCGGAAGTAAGGTATAAAATATCCCTACTATTTATGTTGTCGTCGTTTTGACTAAATAAAAAAGTGCTTTGTAATAATAAAATAAAAAGTGGTGCACTTTTTATTATTCGGATTAATAGCGAATTTCCATTTTTAGTTTTCTTCATTTTTTTACTTTTTGGTTTATTTATTAGTGACTCATTGAGTATACCAATATTTAAATATAATTTTTTTAAAGCAATCATTTACCACAAGTATGAAATATTTATAAAATATTGAATTTCAGTAAATTGCGTCTTCATGCATGTCAAATAACCAATTATTTAATGAATTAAGCGCTTTTAATAAGCTACCTTCGTGCCACATTTAAGCGCTATGACATTTCAAGATTTAAACCTAAATAC
>JBIIRW010000071.1:0-8373 GCA_044341385.1 Sediminibacterium sp.
GTCAGAAATCTGATCCGCTACTTTGTCTGGATGTCCTTCAGAAACACTTTCTGAGGTAAATAAATAAGGCATAGAGTTAGTATTTAAGGTGCAAATATATTAATAAAAGCCATTTGAATCAAGAGGAACCTATAAATCTGAATAATAAATATGGAGTCTCATTCTGAATCGGGAATGCTTTCCTCCTCCTAAACGAACCCTACCAATAGCTGGTTGATTACCAAGGCCTGAACTTAAATAATCCACTGAAGCAGCTTTATTATTGGGATAAGGGGGTACAAACATAATTGAATCGTTCACTGGGGCTAAGATTCTAAAATCAAACATAGAGTCGGTTCGAGAGATAACACCCTGTACATATCGACTTATATTGAAATTATAGCTAGCCACTTTATCATAACCCATGATAGATTTATAAACTAATCTACCACCAAAGCGGCTCAAATATTCAGGGCTAGTTGTTCCAACAAAATCATTGGGCACATTCCTGATTTTTTTGGCAACAGAATCATAAACACCTAAAAATAAGTATTGCGGCGGTAACATTTGTTGGTCAATTGTTCTCAAATTAGCATCATCAGGTACTTGTTCCGCAATTAATTCAGCACGATGAATAATTTTATTTTTAAAGGATTTTAACCCCGGCACTTTTAGTTTCACCATGGTGCCCGGACTGGTTTGTACATAAACCAATGAATCGTTCAATGTACCATTGATATATTTAAAAGATTCAGAAGCTGTTCTATTCCTTGTAATAAAATTCGCATCCCCTGTATTATAAACACTGTATTTAAAATAGCGAACTGATGTATCTCTTTGTGTTGCACCTATTGCACTTGATCTAAAATATAAACCAAGCTTCGTGTTGGTATCTGTCATTCCAAGTCGAATTAACACATTACTATTACCACTGGTAGTTATTGCAAAGCCCTTGAAATATTCACGCAATGTAGAATCATTTTTGTATGCGTTGGTCGTATCAAATAATTTAATGAACTGCAATGCAGCAGAAGGCAACAATTTTATTCTAATTTGATTATTAGCTAATTCAAAACGACTTATTACAGAGTCCCTCACTTTTTTAAAATCAAGGGTATACGGATTAGCGAGTGCAGTACCTGGTTTTATATTATATGCATTTGGATAATTACTTGCATATAATTTGCCAATTTCCAATGGCGTCTTATCGTCTATCTTACTTACATTTAAAGTAATCGGCTTCGAAGAATCTCCATAAAAACCACGGTAGCTTAAAATCAAGACCGCTGAGTCTACTATAATACTATCCTTATCTCCTTGTAAATAAAATGGGAAAATTTCCGGTTTTAATTGAAAAAATACGGAAGCAGAGGTGGAACCAAAAATGGGATCATTGGTAATGTTTCCTAAAACGTGTTCATCTGTTCCGAAAATTCGCATAGAATCCGCATAATCTGCGGACTGTGTCTCCACTGATAATATCGTATCCTTGGTATTTACAGCATCCATTGCAGGAAGCAAACCAAGTCCCAATTCAGAAGTACCAATACGTGTACATGCTGAAAAAATCAGGGTTAAAAAAAGGAAAAAACAAAATTTCTTAAGGGTATGAGTTGATGCCATGAATTTAATTATCATTACTTTGCTGCAAGATCGTTGTATAAATCTAAATACTCTGTTAAATCAGAATCCCAGCCATTAAAAGGAACTACTTTTTTTCCTTTCACGATTGAAAATTCAGATACTAATTTTTTATCTAATACATCAGCTCCAAAAGTGATTGCATCCGCATAAGTAGCGCCTCCCCTAAATAGTGCTGTATTATTTAAATCCTTAAAAGGTTCCAAATCTTTGTCTTTCATATTTGTATTGATCAAAGATTTTGTTAAAAAATCCTTGCCCAATTTCTCTTCGAAAGTATTTTGACCAATAGTAAAGATCACTTTTGCATTTGAAAAAACAGGTTCTTTCTTAAATGCAGTTTTGATATAAGCAGGGATTAAACCAGTCATCCAACCACTACAATGAATAATATCTGGAGGCCATCCAAATTTCTTCACAGTTTCCAAGGCACCTCTGCAAAAGAAGATGGTGCGAAGCGCGTTATCATCAAACCATTTTTCATTTTCATCATGAAAAATTTGCTTTCTTTTGAAAAAATCCTCGTTTTCTAGAAAATATACCTGCAACCTTGCATTAGGCAGAGACGCAACTTTAATTTGCAATGGATAATCATCTCCGTCCACTTGCACATTAATTCCAGATAAGCGAACTACCTCATGTAAACGGTGTCTGCGCTCATTGATTACACCAAATCTGGGCATAATACAACGAACTTCTAACCCACTGTCATTACTTTTAATTGCGAGCTTATTGATAACCTCCGCAAATTCGGTCAGCTCCAAATAGGGCGACATTTCTGTGGCGATATATAAGATTCGTTTTTTTTCAGACATTCATTTTGAATTTAACTCAGAACCATCTTTGAGTCTGCGAAGTTACATAAAACCAAGGACTTTAAGAAACCACAAAAAACAGTAATAAAACCCCCTTGCCCAACGCATATCTTAACAAATGGTCGTATTTTGCAGAACATAGGAAAATTCAACCCCAATTATGGCCAAATTTTTAAAAATAGGATTCTTCTTTTTGCTTGGCATATTGCTGATTTGGTGGAGTTTACACCAAATTCCCCCACAAGAATGGGACAAATTTACCAAGGCCTTGGCGAAATCCAAATTTTGGCTCATCCTCCCAATATTTTTCATTTTAGGCTTATCTCATTTTATTAGAGCCTTACGCTGGAGATTGATCATGGAACCGCTGGGATACAAACCCTCCATCATGAACACTTTTTTAGCCGTGCTCATTGGCTACCTTGCCAATTTAGCCATCCCAAGATTAGGGGAGGTTTTAAAATGCACCTTGCTGGCAAAGTATGAAAAAGTGCCCGCCGAAAAAATTGTGGGCACGATTGTCGCAGAAAGGGCCTTTGATGTGATTAGCCTTGGCGTCGTTTTTTTATTAGCACTTACTTTACAATTTAATGTCATTGAAGCTGGCTGGCAACAATTGCAAACCAATAATAACGCTACTACCCAATCAAATAATAATATATTTATCATCTTAGGTATTGTTGCTTTTTTAGTAATCGTAGCTTTAATTTTATTTTTTACACTCAAGCATAAATTTGAAAGTATCATCAATCCTATTAAAAAAATTATCAAAGGTATTTGGGAAGGTGTAGTTAGTGCGACCAAATTGAAAAAACATAATTTATTCTTTTTTTATTCCTTTAGTATTTGGTTTTTATACTTATTAGCTACCTATATTGGATTGTATGGGACAGAAGGAACTGCGAGTTCTTTTTCGACTGCAATTAGTTGTTTAGCATATGCAAGTATTGGCATGATTATTACCCCTGGTGGTATTGGTGCTTATGCTTATTTTATGGCCAAAGTATTGGAATTAAATGGTATTGAATATACACTTGGTTTGGCAAATGGAACCTTGCAATGGTTTTCACAAGTCATCATTGTGATTGTATTAGGAGGAATTGCTTTAGTCGTACTTCCATTTATTAACAAACAACCAAAGTAAAATGCGATTAGTTGAAACCATACATCAAAAAATAAAAACGGTTGCTGAAGCAAAAAAAGCCATTGCCGCAGGAAAAGTATTGGGCAAAACTTTTGCATTCACCAATGGCTGTTTTGATATTTTACATCCAGGACATTTATATTCCTTAGCGGAAACTGCAAAAGAAGCAGATTTCTTAATTGTTGGGCTTAATAGTGATGCTAGTGTAAAACGATTAAAGGGAGCGGATCGCCCAATAAATAATACCCATGATCGTGCTTTAATTTTGGCAAATTTATTATTGGTAGATATGGTGGTGATATTTGAAGAAGATACCCCATTGGAACTAATCAGCAGTTTATTACCAGATGTATTAGTGAAAGGCGGCGATTACACCATTGAAACTATTGTAGGTGCGAAGGAAGTCATTGCAAATGGAGGAAAAGTAATCATCAACCCTATCATTGAAGGATTTTCAACAACGAACACCATTGAAAAAATAAAAAATTCCTAATTAAGCATTTTATAATTTATCTCGTATATGCGTTTTATATTCCTGTTTTTTTTATGTGCCATCTCCCACCAAGAAGTTTTTGGACAAGCCAGCCAAAACTGGCATTGGAAGGATTACGCGACTGATTCAGTACATGGCATTAGCTTACATCAAGCTTATAAATTAATAGCAAGCCTACCACAAAAAGCAAGTCCAATTATCGTTGCCGTAATTGATGGCGGTATTGATACCAATCACGTTGCATTGAAAAATTTACTTTGGACAAATCCGAAAGAAATTCCAAACAACAATATGGATGATGACAAAAATGGTTATGTAGATGACCTACATGGCTGGAATTTTTTAGGCGGGAAAGATGGACGTAACATTGATAAAGCTGCCGCCGAAATGACTAGGATTTATCATCGATACAAAAGCGTCTATGATGGAAAACAAATTGACACCAACCAATTAAATTCAAAAGAAAAAGATACTTATTTGATTTGGAAACAAACAGCGGATGAAATTAACGTTGCAGAAAATGACTTAGGTGCTTTGCAATATATTAAAATGGCAAGCAATGCTATAAAAAAAATGGGGGCGATATTATTAAAGGAATTACCAGATTCCAATTTCACTACATCCACTTTAGAATCCTACCAACCTATTGGCCGGGTTACACTTGACACCAAGATGGCTTATTTAAGGACTGTGAAAATTCTCGGCATTGAAAAAGAAAGCACCTATTCTGAAGTTGTAAAAGATTTGGAAGAATATGTGGAAGGAAAAGAAAAAGCTGCGAGCGCAAAAGAACTGGCACCTGTAGATATTAGAGCGGATATTATCAAAGATGCTTATTTTAACTTTTCCGATAAATATTATGGCAACAATGATATCACTGGCCCCAATGCGCGTCATGGAACACATGTTGCAGGACTTGTTGCTAGTATACCAGACTCCAGTTGGCAGGTAAATAATTTATACCCTGCATTAAAAATAATGGGGATACGAACAGTTCCCGATGGCGATGAATACGATAAAGATGTTGCATTAGCCATCAGATATGCGGTAGACAATGGCGCAAAAATTATTAATATGAGTTTTGGCAAATCCTATTCACCAGAACAAGGATGGGTAGATAGCGCTATCAGATATGCTGCACAAAAAGATGTTTTATTAATTCACTCCGCAGGAAATGAATTTTATAATTTAGATACTAAAAAAGTGTATCCAAATACCTACTCCCCTAGTTATAAGGATACCGCAAAAAATGTTATTACCGTTGGCGCAAGTAGTGACCCTAGTTTAAACAATGTTTTATTAACTGAGTTCAGTAATTATGGTGCAAAAACTGTAGATGTTCTTTCTCCAGGAAATAAAATATATTCCACATTGCCTGGTAAAAATAATTATGGCTACTTGCAAGGCACGAGTATGTCATCCCCCATTGTTAGTCATATGGCAGCCATGATTCGATCCTATTTTCCGCAATTATCTGCCCTACAAGTAAAAGAAATTATTTTAAATAGCGTTTGGAAACCGATGGATGGTAGTATCAAGTATGTTATTCCAAATAGAGACTCAGATAAATCATTAATCGAAGTATGTACGACTGGTGGAATTGTAAATGCGGCTAATGCAATTGCGTTAGCAAAAACAATAAAAATTTCTACACCACAGAATAACGATAAAAAGAAAAAAACTAAGAATTAGTAATTAAATACAATATTTACCAAAACAAAAAAACATGTCTCGACCTAGTGCAAAGGAATTTGGTGCCCATTTTCAAAATTACATTAACTATACCAGCGGAAAAGATTATTCCATTTTAGTACAGCAATACCAAGAAAGAATTACAGAATCCTGGTCGGCAGTCCCTATTGAAAAAACAAATTTCGCCTATGGGCCAGATAAGTGGACCATCAAACAAATGCTACAACACGTCATTGACACTGAACGCATATTCGCCTATCGCGCATTGGCGATTGCAAGGCAAGAACCTTCGGCTTTATTAGGTTTTGACGAAAACGAATATGCAAAAAATGCAACCGCTGCAAATAGAAACTGGAAAGACATGTTAATTGAATGGCGGGTAGTTAGACAATCAACCAATTTACTATTCGCCTCTTTTACGGAGGAACAAATGAAAGCAATGGGTACGGCAAGTGGTCATCCTATTTCAGTAAATGCAATTGGATTTATCATTTTTGGACATGCGCTTCATCATTTACATGTGCTTAAGGAACGTTATGATATTTAATTAATAGGTGAGCTAATACACAAAAAACCCGTCCCGATTGCTCGGGACGGGTTTTTTTATAAAGCCAATGCTTAAATTATTTTGTTCCGTAAATATGGATCGCTAATTGTACATCTGAATCCACCATACCTATACCATAGTTAATTCCAAAAACTGTTCTGTCAAAAGGGAAAAATGCTTCAGCAAAAAAACCTTTATCATCTGCATTTCTAATGATTGCAGTGAACGTAACTGGTGCCTTAATACCTTTTAAGCTTAAATCACCTTTAATCGTTGCTCTGTCAGCTTTAATATAATCAACGGTGTTAATCGTAAAAGTAGCCTCTCCAAATTTTGAAATATCAAAGAAGTCACCAGAAGATAAATGACCTTGTAATTTTGCACCACCCCCTTCATCTGTTACTTTTAAACCAGCAACATCAATAACAAAGCTGCCTCCTACTAATTTACCACCATCTACTTGTACAGCGCCAGATTTAACTGGGAAATAGCCAGTATGGAAATCGCTCTTTTTTGAACCAACCCAATCCACTTTGCTTTTTTGTGCGTTTACAGTAAATGTAACAGCAGCATTTGATTTGTCTTTTTTAGTAAAAGCGACTAATGATAATGAAGTTGCCAAAATGACAACTGCGAAAATGATTTTTTTCATGTTTATTTAATGTTTTAGATTATTGTGCCAACTAAAATACGCAAAAAAATTGCTAATTCAATAGGCCCAGTTGTTATATAATATTTAATTGTTATTAAAGTGTAAATATATAAATCAATGTTTAAACAACAAAATATATTTATGGACAATTCTATGCCTATAATCTAGTATCTTCGCCAAAATTTAGATTTTATGAATTTGCATGAATATCAAGCAAAAGAATTACTTAAAAAGTATAATGTTCCAGTACAAGAAGGTATCGCAGCTGAATCAGTGGACGCTGCAATTACTGCTTACCACAAATTAGCAGGCGAAACGAATAATAAATTCGCAGTAGTTAAAGCACAAATACATGCGGGTGGTCGTGGTAAAGGTAAAATAGTAGGCACTGAACAAAGAGGTGTAGCTGTTGGTAAATCAGCAGCTGATATTGAAACCTTTGCGAAAAACATTTTAGGTGGTACATTAGTGACCATCCAAACTGGCCCAGCAGGTAAATTAGTTTCAAAAATACTTGTTGCACAGGATGTTTATTATGAAGGTCCTCAGCCGACCAAAGAATTTTACTTATCTATCTTATTAGATCGTTCCAAAGGAATGAATGTAATTATGTATAGCACGGAAGGTGGAATGGATATTGAGGAAGTCGCACATAATACCCCTGAAAAAATATTTAAAGAGTGGGTACACCCTGGTGGTGCCTTGCAAGGCTTTCAAGCACGTAAAATTGCTTTCAATTTAGGATTGAGTGGTGACGCTTTAAAAAGTTGTGTAAAATTTGTAACCAATTTATACAATGCCTATGTTGGTTTAGACTGCGGTATGCTTGAGATTAATCCCCTATTCAAAACCAGCGATGACAAAATTATCGCAGTTGATTGCAAAATGAATATTGATGATAATGCATTAATGCGTCATCCTGATTTATTAGCAATGAGAGATGTTAGCGAAGAAGATCCTACTGAAGTGGAAGCAGGTGAATACAACTTAAACTTTGTTAAATTGGATGGGAATGTGGGTTGTATGGTGAATGGAGCAGGACTTGCCATGGCGACTATGGATATGATTAAATTAAGTGGTGGTGAGCCCGCTAACTTTTTAGATGTGGGTGGTACTGCGAATGCGCAAACAGTGGAAGCAGGTTTTAGAATTATTCTGAAAGATCCTAATGTAAAAGCGATTTTAATTAACATCTTTGGCGGTATCGTTCGTTGCGATCGTGTTGCTGCTGGTGTAATTGAAGCCTTCAATAAATTAGGTGATATTAATATTCCGATCATTGTGCGTTTACAAGGCACCAATGCTGTGGAAGCTAAAAAATTAATTGACGAAAGTGGATTGAAAGTTCAGTCTGCCATTCAGTTGAGCGAAGCAGCTGCTTTAGTGAAGCAAGCCGTAGCTTGATAATTC
>JBIIRW010000044.1:0-15131 GCA_044341385.1 Sediminibacterium sp.
TTCAGCCCATTCTTCGAATTTATGGGCCTTGAATTATCCTCTTATGATTTTTAAAATACCCCCGATTCATCGGGGGTATTTTGTTTTAATTCTTCAGCCCATTCTTCGAATTTATGGGCCTTGAATTATCCTCTTATGATTTTTAAAATACCCCCGATTCATCGGGGGTATTTTGTTTTAATTCTTCAGCCCATTCTTCGAATTTATGGGCCTTGAATTTATGGGCTTATGATTTTAAAATGCTACCCTCCATTCACTAGTTTCACTTCAGTTAATGCACTAAAGGAGTATACCTGACCCGTGGCTACCTCCACACATTCAATACGAATACGTCGCTTTTTTCCACGTCTAAATATTTTTCCATTTAAGGATTCAAATAATACACCCTCTGTAATGTGCGCAACCAATACTACTCCAGCTTTTTTTATTTCATTATACTTTCTCAAAACCAACAGCAGCTTAGTTTCTCCATTTGCCGTGGCTGCAGGATTTAATAAAGTTTTACTTAATGCTTTTTTAATATCATCAGGAAAAATACCTTGTTGTATAAACTGGGCAAGCAGATGACCATATAAACTTTTCCATTCTTTGCCATGTGCATCCACCCTATTCCTATATTGCTCAAAACATAAAAGGTGGGCTAATTCATGAAGCAAAGTGATTAGGAATTCATATTTATTAAGATTCCCATTGACTGAAATTTTATGATTGGCCCCTTGAAATGCATGTCGATAATCTCCTAAAACAGACTTCCTTGCTTTGGTAACAGTTAAGTGAACTTTGTATTGGTTTATTAAGGCAACCACAGGTTCAAATGCACCATCAGGTAAATAAGCATTGAGTGCGTTTAGTGGATGTTCAATTTTTGCCAAGAAAAATAATTAATGCGTTTGAAAAACTAATTCTTTTTTGTGGCCCAACGAATTTCAAGCCAAGCATACAAAATATAAATTCCCATACAAACCAATAAGGTAGGAATGCCCACCTTTGTTTCTTGGGTTTTTGCATAAATTAAGGCTGCTATAGCAAATACCCCCAATTTTAAAAGGGTACCTAACATAACAGAACGGATCATTGCATTCGGATTATTCGTATCCATTTTTAAAATGCGTACGTAACTAAAAATTGCCATGAAAAACAACATGGTGTTTACTACTACGATAAAGTAATAATTGAAATACAAGACATTTTCCATAAAAAATAAACATAAAGTGTTTACGAACGCAAAAAGTCCAAGTATTGGGATCATTTTTTTTATAAACATGATAGTTATTTAGTTTCTTTAATGATTTTGTATAAGGTAAAAAAAATAAAAGCAAAAGGCAAAATCCAAATCAACATTGGCTTAAAGCCCCAATAGGCATCTCCCTTTTTACCAATATATAATAACAACAATAATCCAGCAATAAGTTGTGATCCTAAACCAGCATAATTAGCCCAAACGTTTACTGGCTTATTTTTTTTATTATCGTTCGGAATCACAGAGAATATTTAATCATTTGAAGGTAAACTTTCGGGTAATTTCAGAGGAATTGTGTCCAACTGCTGCGCATTTCCTTCCGAAAGTACTTTTTTTATCCCTTCTAAATATTGTTCCTTAAAATGTAAGGTTTGCTCCAAGGAATCGGTTCTTATTTTTAATAATTGAAGCGCGGTTTGACTTTCTTTAGACCCGTACCCTGGTATATAATACTTAAGTGGCGTAAAAGCAATTAAAGCGATTGTTAAACCAAATAATAATATAAAACTTAGACTAAAACCAATATAAACAGAAGTTCTAGACAATCTAAATGCAACAACTTCATCATAAGTATCATCGTTCATGATGACTAAACGATAGGTGTTACTGGTTCGTTTAAAAGTGTTATTATCGTCTAAATTTGCCATATTAAAAGTTGCAACCTAAAGATACAAAATAAACAGAATTAATTGTATTTTTAGTCGACATTAGTCCTACCATGAAATTGTTGCAGACCCCATTAAAATACTGGCTTTACCGATTCCTACTTATGGGATGTACTTTTATACTAAATAATGGCGTTTTTGGCCAGGATACCACAAAATCAATACTAGATATCAATAATACAAAATTGATTAAAAAAGTAAACAGTATCTTAGATAGCAATCAAAAAAAAATAAACAACTTCTTATTTAAGAAAATAGATAATGTTAAGGAAAAATTAGATAGCGCAACTCGAAAATTTATACCCTACGAAGAGGAAAGACCGCTACCCTATGAGATACTCACGAAAAAAAAATATACACTTAGCCGACGTGCATATCAAAATACTGTTTCAAAATTCAATTACATATTCCACGCAAATGAGGAATTGAATGAAATTATTAAAGATGCACGCGCCTATTTACAAGAAGATTACACAACTTTAATACCATTTTAC
Source organism: Sediminibacterium sp. (assembly GCA_044341385.1). Lineage (GTDB taxonomy): Bacteria > Bacteroidota > Bacteroidia > Chitinophagales > Chitinophagaceae > Sediminibacterium. The sequence goes on from JBIIRW010000044.1 coordinate 2,400, forward strand.
GATTACGACTTAGCAAATACCTCAAAAAAAGATATAGACTCCATTATTTACAGGTGTAATGCCAATGTAGTTTTACATGACCTAAGAAGTAATTGGGTTGATGACGCCTATTTGTTATTAGCCAAAGCCTACTTGTTTCATAAAAATTTTGATACTGCTGGCAGTTTGCTCCAATACATCAACTATGCTTTTGATACCAAGGAAGCCGGAATGGATATACCCATTGGAAGCAATTTGAGAAATACCAAAGGTCAATTTAGTATTGCCACTAAAGAAGATAATAAATTTTATGAAAATAGAAACATCCGAAATGAGAGCATGTTATGGCAGGCCAGAAACTATTTTGAAACAAATTCACTGAATGAGGGCTTAAGCCTATTACAGTTATTAAAAACGGATGCTTTTTTTCCTAAACGATTACAACCCTTTTTGTTTGAACAATTGGCATATGGATATTACCAAAGTGAAATTTATGATAGTGCCGCTACTTATTTAGCCAAAGGTTTATCCAACGCTCCTGATAAGTTTTCCAAAACAAGATGGTATTATCTCATCGCACAATTATGGGAGAAATCAGATAATCTCGCAAATGCATACACTTGGTATAAAAAAGCAAATAGCGAAGCAATAAATCCATTAATAAGTGTTTATGCGAAAATTAATTTAATTAAAATTGAATATAAGCAAACAAAAACACCATGGATTGAGCTAGCCAAGTCTTTACAAAAAATGTCGAGAAAGGAAAAATACAAACCTTATACTGACATTTTATATTTCGAGATGGCAAAATTAGCCATTCAGAATAAAGATATTGAAAGCGCAAATGATTGGTTATTGGTTGCGATCAAAAAGAATGAAAATGGATTAACAGAAAAGCAAAAAGCTTTTGAATTGCTGGCTGACATTAATTACAAATCAAGTAATTATGCTGTTGCTACATTGGCCTATGATAGTTTAACCTTAATATTAAAAACAAACCCTGATTTTGAAAAAATAGCGCTGCGTAAAAAATGGCTGCCAATATTACTTAATAACGATATAACAATCCAACAACAAGATACACTTCAATATATTTACACCCTTAGAGAAAATTTGCAAAAGGCGTATCTAAATAAATGGGAATTAAATGAAAAAAATAAAAACGAAAAATTAAGCACCCTATTTATTGATGAAGCGCAACTAGCTTCATTGGCAAATGAGGCCTTAATCAATAAGGGTACCAATAATAATTTAAGTAGCAACGGTTTTGGAAATAATAATGGTAGCGGTAATATTGGTAATAATAATTTTAGCAATAATTTCGGTAACAATACCGGAGGCTATAATACAATGAATAATCAATCACAAGGCGTAAGTGATTTTTATTTTGAAAATAAAAATACCGTTGAAATTGGGAAACAAAACTTTTCACAAAAATGGGGCAACCGCCCAAATGTTGATCAATGGCGCAGAAAAACGAGCAGTTCTATTATATATAAATCAAGCAATTCAGCGGATGTCACGCAATCAAGGTATACAACAGATAGCACTAGTATAAATACGTCATCTGTCTCAACTACTGAAATTATCAAGGAAAAAGCTAGCTCCCTACAACTCATTAATAGTAAAGAAGCGCTAATTAAATCAACGGTTGAATTAAATAAAAGCTGCTTTGATAATGCACAAACATTTTTATTTCAATTAAATGATTTTGAAAAAGCCCTACCCTTATATCAAAAAGTAATTAATTTAAATATTGATGATATTATTACTGAACGAAGTTTACTTGATTTGGCAAGTGAATATATCCACCGAGGAAACCGAACCGCTTCAGATAGCCTCATTGCTATAGTAGAAGCAAAATTCCCAAAAGGTGTTTATATAACAAAGAAGACATCTATCGAAAATAAAAAGTCACAAGAAAAACAATTAGAAGCAGATTATAAAGAAGCCTATTTTTTAACACAAATTGGAAATTGGACTGCATTATCAAACAAAGCAAGCCAGTTGGACGCCCAACTTAAAAAAACAAAGTGGATTGCCCCTTATCAATTTTTAAAGGTGAAAATGTATGCACAACAAAGAATGGATAGCTTAGCACTTGTGTTATTGGATTCAATTATATACATGCACCAAAATGAAAGTATACGAGACCGTGCAAAAAATATTATTGAAGAACTTAAAAAGAGAAAAGAGACAGAGTTATATTTATCCAAACTGAATGCGGACAGTTTAAAATCTATAGTAACGACTAGAATCCCAAGTGTTGAAAATTATAAAAACACTTCCGACAATAAAACAAACAATATTGTCCCGAAAAATGATTCAGTAAGTAAAGCTGCCATGAACGATGGCTTGTTTTTTACCAAAGATGAATCAGAACCGCATTATGCCGCCTTTCTTATTAATAATATCAAGGAAATACTAGTAAAGGAAGTAGTCACCGCCCTTAGCTATGTTAATAATGAGGATTTTAAAAAACAAAATTTAGATGTAACTTACCTTGAGTTTGAACCCAAAGTTTTTGTTGTTTGGGTTGGCCCTTTTGAAAATTTAAATAGCAGTATAACCTATTTGAGTAAAATAAAAGGTCGCTTAGGCAACGAGATAATATCGTTTGTTCAGGCAAAACAATATGAATTATACATTTTAGGAAAGTCCAATATTTTGCAAATTAAAAATAGTGACGATCTTAATAAATATAAGGTTTACATGAACAATAATATTTATAAACAATAAAGGATTATAAGTGAAACCATTTAACAATCATTCAGACAACAAACCAAAAAAATGGGTACGCCTATTTTGGAAATACTACTTCATTACCGCTGGTGTCATTTTATTATTTTTATTGCTGCTTAATTTTGGTTGGATTGGGGATATGCCCGATTTGGATGATATTGAAAACCCCACGGCTTCTCTAGCAAGTCAAGTTTATGCACAGGATGGCACACCTATGGGTAAATACTATCTAGAAGACCGCATTAGTATTAAATACCGTGATTTAAGCCCTAATTTGATACAAGCTTTAGTTGCTACAGAGGATAAAAGATTTTATGATCATTATGGTATTGATGGTGAAGGCTTAATTAGAGCAATTGCGTTTCTTGGTCGAAGAGGTGGAGCATCCACTATAAGTATGCAAACCGCTAAAAATTTATTTACAAATAATTGGAGTACAAAAAACAAAATTCTACGAGTAATTCAAAAAATAAAAGAAAGCATCATCGCAATCAAGTTAGAACGAAATTTTACCAAGCAAGAAATAATTACATTATATTTAAATACTGTACCATTTAGCGATAATTTATTTGGTGTCAGTAACGCTTCACGTACCTTTTTTCAAAAAGAAGCAGATAGATTAACAGTTGAAGAAGCTGCATTATTAATTGGTATGATCAATGCCCCTACCAAGTATAATCCAAATCGAAATCCAAAACTAGCTATTGAAAGGCGCAATCTTGTGCTTAATCGCATGGCTATGCAAAATTATATTAGTACCGATCAAGCTGAACAATACAAACAACTTCCAATAAGAACCAATTATCGCAAGTTAGATGAGAATAATGGACTAGGCCCCTATTTTAGAATGACATTAGGCGAGTACATGAAAAAGTGGTGTAAAGAACATTTTAAAAGTAATGGTGACCCTTATAATCTATATAAAGATGGACTTAAAATTTATACAACCATTAATCCACGCATGCAATTATATGCAGAAGAAGCTGTGGCAAGACAAATGTCATTTTTGCAACGTGAGTTTAATAAGCAAGCTAATATTAAATCGGGAAGTATCTGGAAGAACTTTAGTGCCCAATTGGAATTAGCCATCAAGCAAACTGATCGTTGGAGAAGTTCAAAAAAAGAAGATATAGAAGACGCTGTGGTAAGAAAGTCTTTTGACGAACCAATAAATATGCGTGTTTTTGCTTGGAATAAAAACAGATATATAGATACAATTATGACTCCTTTGGACTCATTAAAATACCATAAACAAACTTTACAAACAGGCTTTTTAGCCATAGACCCCAATACTGGTGAAGTAAAAGCATGGGTGGGAGGTGTTGATTTTAAAACTTTTAAATATGACCACGTAAACATAAATACAAGACGCCAGGTGGGTTCAACAATTAAACCCCTACTGTATTCATTAGCAATAGAAAAATCAGGCTTCACTCCTTTCACTATTGTTCAGGACCAACAACAAAAATTTGATGGGTTTGGAATGGTTCCAAATACATCAAGAACTTGTACTGGCGTATCAATGCCAATGGCTCAGGCCTTAGCAGAATCAAGAAACTGCGCTTCCGCATTTATAATGAAACAAATAAATGGTAACGGAAATGAAGCAGCGAAGGAATTTATAGAATATTTAAAGAAATGTAATGTTCAAGCAGAAATTCCTGCCTATCCTTCACTCGCATTAGGTGCTGCTGAAATTTCATTATACGAAATGGTCCAAGCATATACCATGTTTCCTGGTGGTGGTTATAACGCACAACCTTTATTTGTAAATCGTATAGAGGATAAAAATGGGAATGTACTTGAAAGCTTTTCACCACAACGAAGAAAAATAATTAGTGAAACAACCGCATACTCCGTGGTAAACATGATGCAAGGCGTCATTTCAAAAGGAACTGGTAGAGGCTTAGGTGCCTTTGGCATAAAAGCACAATCTATCGCGGGTAAAACTGGTACAACGAATGATAATAGTGATTTATGGTTTATGGGCTACACCCCACAAATTTTAGCTGGCGCTTGGGTGGGTTGCGATGATAGATATATTCGATTTACAGATAACTATTTTGGACAAGGTGCACATGCATCATTACCAATTTGGGGATATTTTATGAGTAAAGTGTCTTCAGACCCTGCTTGCAATTTAGATCCAAATGCATACTTCGATCGACCCGCTAATATAACCAGTGACTTTGATGTAAAATTTGTAAACCCAGATAGCGCATTAATCAATACAGATATTCCAACATTGATTACAACCGACGATATAAAAGGAGAATCGGATTATGAAATTCCAGAAAAGGAAAAGAAACTAGCTGAAAATATGACTGATTTAAATACCAAAAAAAATACCTCAAAACCAACAAATAGTACCCCTCGTGTCAATAAAGAAACTCCTAATAAGGAAGCACAAAAGCCTAAGGCAATTTTTCCAGTAAAGAAAAATAATTAAACTATCTATTTTTCAAATTATATAGCAATGAAAAATGATGGTACATATTTTTTTGAAAAAATGCATTACCATATTGAAATTCTAATCTTTGCAATTGCAAAGCAAGACCTGAACTAAATCCATTCAATGCATTTTGTTGTCCTTGTATATTTAAATCAAAGCGACGCATAAAATTATAGCCCACGTTCACAGACACTTGCGATCCAATAAATACTTCCCCTGCTAAAATCAAATGGTTAATCAAATTTTGAAGCGATCCTGGATTGCCATAGCCTTGCTGAGCATTAAAACTGGTATCAGCATATGCCAAATTCCATAATGATAATTTTTCCGCAGTTAATGAAAATTGGATCGGTGCATTTTCTAATTTTTTTGTCCATCCAAGAATTAAATTAAATGGAAGTTCCTCCTTCCTATCATAGGTTTTCAATTGCGCACCTAAATTTTTTACTAATATACTCACTTGTGATAATTCATTAGCAGGTTGGTATCTTAAGCCAATGTCCATTGCGAAGCCATTAGATTTATATAAACCATAATTAGATTGTATAAATTTTAGCGTGGTACCAATATGAATGTTATTGATATAACTAGTAGCAGCAGACACTTGCAAACTATAATCATTGGGATGAAAATTACCCATTTGATTGCCTGCAATATCAGTCATAGCTACAGAACCATAATCCATAAAATGTACGCCCCATCCTAGTACTATTTTTTTATTTTCAAAAAATTGGGCACCACTAAAATCATATTGTTTGATATCAGCCAAGTAAGGCTTAACACTTATGTGTAGCCAACTGTCCATACTTGGAGTGAGTAGTGCCGGATTATACATTGCCAATCCAACATCTGGTTGAATACGGCTAATATTGATGCCCCCCAAGGAGGAAGCCTTTGCCGAATGCGGCAGGTTTAAAAAATTATATACAGCATTTGACTCCTTCCCTCCAATATTACCAATGGTTGTTTGTGCTATTATCATTGGATCACAAAAAAATAAAGCCAAAATAAAAACCCCTAGCTTTTGTATTTTTTTGATTTTTGTCATCATTTTACAAAGCTAGGGGTTGAATTCCTTATAATCAACTTAAACTAATGCTAAGTCAAGCACTTGTTGCATGTTTTTTACATAATGAAACTGAACGCCTTTTATAAATGTTTTATCAATTTCGTTTACATCCTTCTCATTTTGCCAGCACATGATAATTTCTTTCATGCCCGCCCTTTTTGCGGCTAATATCTTTTCCTTAATTCCTCCAACTGGCAATACTTGCCCACGCAAGGTAATTTCACCTGTCATAGCTAAATAAGGTTTAACCTTACGTCCCGTGAATGCAGAAGTAAGTGCCGTTAGCATTGTAATACCAGCACTTGGGCCATCCTTTGGTACTGCGCCTTCTGGGACATGCACATGGACTGCTTTTGTTGTAAACAATAAAGGATCCACTCCTATTTTTTTTGCGTTGCTTTGCAAATAAGTTAAAGCAGTATCAGCGCTTTCCTTCATCACATTACCTAAGTTCCCCGTTAATTTCATTCCACCTTTTCCATCAGCCAATAACACTTCAATAAATAAAATATCTCCCCCCACATACGTCCAAGCTAAGCCAACGGCTACACCCGGCATATTTACTGTTTTATATATTTCGTTACTATATTTTGGCTGCCCTAAAATTTTAATAATGTCAGGTTTAGTAACCGTAGATTTTACTTTGTGCTTATAGGCCAATTCCTTAGCTTGGTAACGCATAATTGAAGCCAATTGCCTATCCAATTCACGCACGCCACTTTCACGTGTATAATCCTCAATTACTTTCTCCAAAACGGTGTCCTGCACTTTAAAATTAATTTTATCTAATCCATGTGCCGATTTTTGCTTTGGTAATAAATGACGTTTAGCGATTTCTACTTTTTCTTCCACGGCATAGCCACTCAAATCAATAATCTCTAATCTATCGCGCAAAGCTGGTTGAATGCGACTAATATCATTAGCTGTAGCAATGAACAATGTTTTACTTAAATCATATTCTGACTCCAGATAATTATCATAAAAACTATGATTCTGTTCTGGATCTAACACTTCCAATAATGCAGAAGAGGGATCCCCTCTGTGGTCACTTCCAATTTTATCAATCTCATCTAAAATCATTACTGGATTAGATGTTTTTACTTTTCGTAAACTTTGAATTATTCTCCCTGGCATTGCACCAATATATGTTTTACGATGTCCGCGAATTTCACTTTCATCATGCAAGCCTCCTAAACTTACTCTTACGTACTTGCGACCAATGGCGTGTGCTATGGATTTACCTAAAGATGTTTTACCAATACCTGGAGGACCTAAAAAACATAAGATAGGGCTTTTCATATCCCCTTTTATTTTAAGTACCGCTAAATATTCTAAAATCCGATTCTTGATTTTTCCCATGCCATAATGATCAGCATCCAACACTTTTTTGGCATTCTTTAAATCATAGTTGTCATCCGTGTATTCATCCCAAGGTAAATCTAAAATCAAATCAAGATGATTATACACCACCGAATAATCAGGGGTGCTGGAATGCATTCTTTCTAATTTCTCTAAGCCATTTTGAAATATTTTTTTTGCACTTTCTGGCCATTTTTTATTTTCTGCCTTTTTTTTCATCTCCGCCAACTCACGATCATTGGCATCTCCCCCTAATTCATCCTTGATGCTTTTAAGTTGCTGTTGTAAAAAATAATCTCTTTGTTGCTTGTCAATTTCAGTTCGCGTTTTATTAGCCACCTTATTTTTCAACTCAACGAATTGTAATTCCTGTTGTAAATATTGAATCAACTTTTCAGCCTTAAGCGAAATATTATTTTCTTCAAGCAACCCTTGCTTGTTGGCTATCTCCACATTTAAATTACTACTTACAAAATTGATTAAGAATAAAGGATTCTCGATATTTTTTAAAATCATCGCAGCCTCTGAAGGAAAATTAGGAGACAATTGAATGATTTGCGTTGCTAAATCCTTGATATTCGACAAGTATGCTTGAAAATTTTGATCTTCTTTCCCCACTTTTTCTTCCACCAATACTTTGATACTTGCTTTAAAAAAAGGATCCTCTTCCTTCATCTCGAGTAATTCGAAGCGCTTCTTACCTTGAATAATTATAGTAGTTCCTCCATCCTGCATTTTAATCATTTTAATGATTTTTGCTACAGTACCAATGGAACATAAATCTGCGGGCGTTGGATCTTCGATATTCCCATCTTTTTGGGAAACCACCCCTATTAATTTATCCTTATTATAAGCAGCCTTCACTGCTTGAATACTTTTATCTCTACCTACCGTAATTGGAATAACTACCCCAGGAAATAAAACCGTATTTCGAAGTGGCAAAATTGGTATGATATCATCCACCACCATATCCTTGTCGCCTTCCATATCCTGCTCATTGAATGAGAATAAGGGTATGAATTCATTATCATCCTCCGCTCTAAATAAAAAATTATTATCCACTGTTACTTATTTTAAAATAGTCAAAATGACATAAGCTCCGCTGAAAACAACGTATAGCTATTGTATACCCTAATAAGGCAATATTAATGCCAAAAATCTATATTTGGCCAAAGATTTAGACAAGCTATATCCCTAAAATAAAAATCCTCCCCGATATTATCGGGAAGGACCTTCTTGCAAGAAGTTATTGTAAACTTCTAAATTACTTTGCTTTAGCAGCAGTATCAACTGTTGCAGCAGCAGCAGTGTCAACAGTTACAGCAGCAGCAGTATCAACTGTTGTAGCAGCAGCAGCTGTATCAGTTGTAGCTTCAGTAGAAGCACCACCACATGCAGTTAATGCAGCGATAGCTAAGATTGCGAATACTTTTTTCATTTTGAAATGGTTTTAAGTTTGTATTTAATACGGATGCGAAGATAACCATCCCCTTTAAAATCGCCAAATTTTGACATTAATTTTTAAAATATTCCATAAAATACAGAGAAAATTCTACTTTTTTCTGAAATAAATCCGCACCGGAACCCCTGTAAACTTGAAATTTGCCCTTATTTGGTTCTCTAAATAGTTCCGGTAAGGGGTTTTGATGTCGTCTGGGAAATTGGTAAAAAAGGCGAAACTTGGGACCCTAGTCGGTAATTGAGATACAAACTTGATCTTAATTATATGACCCCTCACCACAGGCGCTTGGTAATTTTGAACCACTTTAAGCATAATATCATTAAGCTTAGAGGTAGGTACTTTACGGTGCCTGTTCTCAAATACATCCAAGGCCAATTCAATCGCCTTAAATATCCTCGTTTTTTCAAGCGCTGATATAAATAATACAGGCACATCAGTAAAAGGTGCCAGTTTGTCCTTCAGTACTTTTTCATAATCCCTAGCAGTATTGGTCTCTTTTTCAATTAAATCCCATTTATTAACCAATACCACAATACCCTTCCCCTTTTTTGCAGCCAAGCTGAATATGCTCAAATCCTGGGCGGTAATCCCCTTTACTGCATCTATGACTAATAAACAAACATCTGCCTCATCCATGGCCTTAATCGCTCGGATTATGGAATAAAACTCTAAATCATCTTTTTCCTTATTCTTTCTTCTAATTCCAGCTGTATCTATCAATACAAATTCCTTTTGGAACATGTTATAATGGGTATGAATAGTATCACGGGTTGTACCAGCAATGTCTGATACGATGGTTCTATTTTGACCAATCATTGCATTTAACAAGGAAGATTTTCCCACATTGGGTTGGCCCATAATCGCAATTTTAGGGACAGCAACTTCCTCCTCAGGCTCAGCGCCTTCGGGTAATTCTGCATTTACCACTTTCACAGGCTCATCCTTCATTCCATTAGTTACTGCATCTAATATTTCACCAGTACCACTTCCTGATATAGAGCTCACAAAATAATTGTGCTCAAAACCCATTCCGTAAAACTCAGTGCCTTCTAAAGCCCTGGTTGAATTATCTACTTTGTTCACGCATACATACACTGGCTTAGTGCTTCTGCGAAGCATATTTGCCATAGATGAATCTAAATCGGTCAAACCTACCGCTGCGTCCACCATAAAAATAATGGCATTGGCTTCCTCAATCGCAATATTCACTTGCTTACGAATCTCTGTCTCAAACATATCACGAGAATCAGGTACAAACCCTCCTGTATCAATTACGTTAAATGTTTTGCCATTCCATTCGGTTACCCCGTATTGACGGTCTCTAGTAACACCACTAATATCATCCACAATTGCTTTACGCTCCTCTAAGAAACGATTAAACAAAGTGCTTTTTCCTACGTTTGGCCTTCCAACAATTGCCACTGTATAACTCATAAAACTTCAATTTAATATTCAATCAATATTATATAAATTATTGATAACCATTACTTTAAAATAATTAATTACCAATTAATATTAATACCCAAATTCTTTTAATTTCATATCATTGTCACGCCACTTCGGCTTCACCTTTACAAATAGTTCAAGGTAAACCTTGGAACCAATAAACTCCTCAATATCCTTCCTAGCCAAACTACCTATCTCCTTAATCATCTTACCCCCTTGTCCAATAATAATCGCTTTTTGGGTTTCCCGATTCACCACAATATCCGCCTGAATTTTAGTTAAAAGCGGTTGCTCCTTGAATGAATTAACCAGCACGGCAGTATGATATGGAATTTCCTCCCCAAACAACTGGTATATCTTTTCCCGGATCATCTCACTTACAAAAAACTTAGTCGGCATGTCACTCAAATCCTCCTGGTCGAAAAACGGGTGTCCTCCTTCTGGAATAAGTTCAAGTATTACTTTCATTAACCTATCTACATCGCTGTTATTCAATGCACTAATTGAAATTATTTTTGTACAATAAGGCTTTGCGCTAAAGTAAGCATTTGCTTCTTTTACCCTACCACCTGCTGCCAAATCCGACTTATTCATCACCACAATACAAGGCACTTTTAGCTTTAAAGCACTAAACATAGCGTCAATTTCATCAAAATCATCTCGTACATCCACCATTAATAGTCCCAAATCAGCATCTTCCAAGGCCGATTTAACCGCACCCATCATCTTTTCATGGAGCTTATATTTTGGATCAATGATCCCTGGCGTATCTGAAAATATGACTTGATACTCATCCACTTTGTTTAAAAAGGCCTTAATCCTATGGCGCGTGGTTTGTACTTTGGAGGACACAATAGCCATCTTCTCACCCATGATGGCGTTCAGTAAAGTGCTTTTACCGGCGTTTGGCTTCCCAAATATATTTACAAACCCTACTTTCATGCCTTTTCGTTAATGATACAAAGTTACTACAAAAAAAATCCGCTCTCGATATGAAATCGGGAGCGGGATTATGTTGCGAGGGAAGGGATCGAACCTCCGACCTTCGGGTTATGAGCCCGACGAGCTACCGCTGCTCTACCTCGCGATGTTTGGACAGCAAAGATAGGCGTTTATTGCTTCTTGACCAAGTTTATAGTAGTTAAATTGAAACTAGCGCAGAAAGTGGAAATGTGGGGTTTTTGAGGGATTAGTTAGCGCAATAATTAACACGTCTAAAAAATAACAGACACAATGAGGTTGAATGTTTCAACATACAATTGCTTGGGTTTTATCCTCACTGACGGACAAGAAAAAGCAATCATTTCTGATGGCTTGTCCAGTGTGGCTCCCCTTACAGACGAAAGATGCAGCTATAATGCGATGATTGAGTATGTGACTATCAGGAAATTAAAGGGCTGAATGCTATATATAAATTCTTTAGCGGTTTTGATATTTTAGTTAAAGAAAAGAGTATGTAAATATCTACCTGGTGCAAGAATGGCAAAACTTCCTGCAATGATAATACCTCCGATATATAACCTAATCATTGAATTTTTGTGTGTTTTAATATCCCCTCGTTTAATTGCAAACCAAGCCTTTGGGACAGTATATATAGTTAAAATGCTCAGAAGGTGAAGTAACCCAAAATGATTGAAAATCCGTTGACCTACTTGAGCTGGTATAAATAAAGTTAAGATGCCTGTAATAATGTTGGGCAAAGTATTTACATTCGGTAAGATTTATTGAAATGAGAATTGCATTTTCTTTGGCAGGTGCAAAATCCGTGTAAAGCCAATTACCATAATGCAGTTCGCTTTCGTCAATGATGCCTTCAATTGCTCCGTTTAAATCGTCTTTGTGTATTGGGCAATACCCATCTTGCTTTGAAGTATAAAAAGCAAATTCAGCCTCTTGCACTGGGGCTGAAAATGGGATGATATTTAATTGAAGTGTCTGCTGCATAACTTACTTGTTGTGTTGTTTATTTATAAATTATATTGATGGTTGGTTCCTCACTTTGTTTTGTTTGAATATTACAAATTTAAAACTTCATCCTTTGTATTCTCACCGCATTCAAAATTGCCAACAGAGCCACACCAACATCCGCAAAAACAGCTTCCCACATGGTGGCTAAACCACCTGCACCCAATACCAATACAATGGCTTTTACTGCAAATGCTAAAATGATATTCTGTATTACAATGCTCCTGGTGGCTTTGCCTATTTTAATGGCGGTTACAA
>JBIIRW010000083.1:0-6702 GCA_044341385.1 Sediminibacterium sp.
CAAAGATAATCCGTTTCAATGGCGAATTGACCCGTTTTAGACATAAAAACACATAAAAAATTGTTTTTTTGTTAAAAATCTGCTTAACATTGCAGTAGCAACGCGCCAAAGGATTCATTTATTATTATTGGCTTGCTACACAAATTTCCCTTATTCAATTTTTGGTCACTATTATTAAGGCCAACATTTCAAAAAAAGTTCTCAAATTACCCTAGCTCTTGATTCGATTTTTAAATAAACCATAGTTACACAGTGCAAGAAAAAGACGACAAACCAAAAAGGGGGCGCAAAGTTGTTGCCACCCCGGCCGCAAAAGCTGCTCCAGCTGCTAGTTCCGAAAAAAAGACCGCTACCAAAAAAGCCGTTCCTGCTAAAAAAGCGGAGCCGGTTAAAGACAATAGCGAGGATGATAAAGCTTCAAAAATAGCGCAAGCTTTATTTGGCGATGAAAGTGCGGCAAGTACCGAAGCGCCTAGTCAAGCTTCCCCGGCAACGGAAAGCAATGAACAATCTGGTCAAACAAATCCTTCTTCTCAATCTGGACAAGGCGCACAAGCAAATGGTGGTGGTCAAAATGGCCCGAACCATCCAGCGCAACGCTACCCACAACCTAAAAAGGAGCCAGTATTTAATGTGGAGTTTGATGGCGTAATTGAAACAGAGGGTGTCTTGGAAATTATGCCTGACAATTTTGGCTTTCTACGATCTTCAGATTACAACTATTTATCTTCTCCCGATGATGTATATGTTTCTCCTTCTCAAATAAAATCATTTGGATTAAAGGTGGGTGATACAGTGCACGGAACAGTTCGTGTTCCACGCGAAGGTGAAAAATATTTTGCATTGACCAAGGTGCATCAAGTGAACGGAAAAAATCCAGATGAAATTCGGGATCGTATTCCATTCGATTATTTAACACCGATCTTTCCTTATCAAAAATTAAATTTATATACGGCTGCAAATAATTATAGTACGCGTATCATGGATTTATTTACGCCAATTGGTAAAGGACAAAGAGGATTGATTGTTGCCCAACCAAAAGTGGGTAAAACCATGTTATTAAAGGAGGTGGCCAATGCAATTGCAGCGAATCACCCGGAATGTTATTTAATTATTTTATTGGTTGATGAAAGACCGGAAGAGGTAACTGATGTAGAGCGCTCTGTAAAGGGTGAGGTTATCGCAAGTACATTTGATGAGCCCGCAGACAAACATGTTAAGGTTTCATCTATGGCTTTACAAAAAGCAAAAAGATTAGTAGAGTGTGGTCATGATGTGGTGATATTACTTGATTCTATTACACGTTTAGCAAGGGCACATAATACAGTGGCGCCGAGTTCTGGTAAAGTATTATCAGGTGGTGTTGAAGCAACTGCGTTGTTGCGCCCCAAACAATTTTTTGGTGCAGCACGTAAAATTGAAAATGGTGGATCACTTACCATATTAGCAACTGCATTGATTGAAACTGGTTCTAAAATGGACGAGGTTATCTTTGAAGAATTCAAGGGAACTGGTAACATGGAATTAGTATTAGATCGTCGCTTAGCGAACAAGCGTATATTCCCAGCGATTGATTTGGTGGGTTCTAGTACGCGTCGTGATGATTTATTATTAGATAAAGAAGTATTAGGAAGAATGAATATTCTAAGATTATTTATCAATGATATGAATAACGATGAAGCGATGAATGAATTATTAAAAAGAATGCGTGGCACCAAAGACAATGAAGAGTTTTTGGCTAGCATGAATAGATAATTTTTTAGACAATGCCGGAAGGTGTTGTCATTTAAAATAAAAAAGCCTCCGAAAAATCGCGAGGCTTTTTTATTTATATTTTTTCATATCATCGCTGATCGTAATTCGCGCCAGTCACTGTCGCGAATTAATCTTTAAAGTAATTACTACGCTCAATTTCTTCACGTACTTTTTCTGGAACCAGATAACGAATCGTTATTCCATCTTTGCGATTGTTACGAATTAATGTTGCAGATAATTGCAACAACGGTGCATCTAATATTTCAACGCGTGCACCATAATCATTGGTGATATCAAATCCATCTCTACGATAAACAATGAATTGATAATTTTTTACAAGGGTTTCAAAGTTTTTCCACTTGGGTAAATTTTGAAAACTATCTGCGCCCATGATTACCGAAAATTCATGTTGCGGATATTTTTCTTGTAAATAAGTAAGTGTATCAATGGTGTAAGAAGGCTTTGGCAGAGAAAACTCAATATCAGACACTTTTAATTGGGTATCGTCTTCAATGGCTAGCTTGGTCAAATGGAGTCGATCATATTCATTTAACAAGCTTCCCTGTGGCTTTAATGGATTTTGTGGAGAAACAACTAACCACACCTGATTCATGTCGGAATGATTGGCAACATAGCTAGCCACCATTAAATGGCCGTTATGAACGGGATTGAATGAGCCAAAAAATAAACCGATTTTCATTTGTTTAATTGGTTGATTATCAATTATTTATGCCAATTTTGGGGATATAAAAATACTATCTGCCTCGTTTATTCTTAGGCTTAATTGATATCCAGCCACCGATATTGATATAGGATCACCCAGGGGTGCAATTTGTTCAACGATAATTAATTCTCCAGGTATACAGCCCATTTCCATTAGCTTCAAAAATATATCGTCATTTTCGAAGGAATGGATAACGCCCGACTCCCCAATTTTTAATTCAGATAGCTTCCTCATAATATTAATACAAAGATAGTTGCTGTTTTACATAAATAGTTACGAAATTTGGAGCATTGAATAACAATATATTATGCGCATACCCATTTCATTTAATAAGGCTGATAAAAACACAACACTTACTAATCGTCTGGCGTTAAAGGCGTTTATTGAAAAGGGTTTGAAAAAGGAGGGGATTTCCATTGATACGCTTCAATATGTTTTCTGTTCCGACAAATTCCTACTTAATATCAATAAGTCCTTCTTGAACCACGATTATTTCACCGACATTATCAGTTTTGACCTATCTGAAACCAGGGGAACCCTCATTGGGGAGATTTATATAAGTATTGACCGCGTTAAGGACAATGCTAAAACCCATAAAACAAGCTATCCCGAAGAATTATTAAGGGTAATTTTTCACGGGGCCCTACATTTTTGTGGTTACAAGGATAAAAAGTCTTCTGACGCCAAAGAAATGCGCACTCAGGAGAACAAATGGCTAAAGTCCTATCTAAAATCTATTTCCTAGGCCTGTGTAATCCAAAAAGGTTCCACATGGCACCTTAACGTTCTACATTAACAAGATTTGTTTTCAATAATCTATTTCACAGGTCCGGACTAACCAAAAAAGGTTCCACATAGCACCTTAACGTTCTACATTAACAATATTTATTGTATATTTGGGTATGAGAATAAGAAATACCAAAGGAAATTATAAAAAAACATGTGGTAAATGCGAGGGACCAATAGAAGCCGAGCTGGTCGGTAGGCAAAGATACTGTAGAACCTGTAAGAATCTTCATACCAAATTAACTCGTAAGAAACACTCGGAAATTACGGACTTACAAAAAATGAAGGCTAATGCGAGATCTTATTTACATGTATATATAAAAAGGGGTAAAATTAGTAAGACTAATTGTATTATTTGCAATAGCCCTGATGTAGAGGCGCATCACCATGATTATGCAAAACCATTAGAAGTAGTTTGGTTTTGTAGAAAATGTCATCTTGAACATCACGATAAAGGATACAAATTTTAAAAATCTTAAGTTTAATTGAATTGCTTGGTATACAATACAGGCTTATCTTTGCACCCTTATATGTTTCCAAAATACAATGTCATAGTAGTAGGTGCCGGCCATGCAGGTTGTGAAGCAGCGGCGGCGGCGGCCAATATGGGCTCCAAGGTTTTATTGGTGACCATGAACATGCAAACCATTGCCCAAATGAGCTGTAATCCTGCTATGGGCGGAATTGCCAAGGGTCAAATTATAAGGGAAATAGATGCCTTGGGTGGATATAGTGGCATTGTAAGTGACTTGAGTACGATTCAATTTAGAATGTTGAATAAAAGCAAGGGGCCTGCCATGTGGAGTCCAAGAACACAGAATGACAGACACTTATTTGCTAGTAAATGGCGTGAGATGTTGGAAAACACACCCAATGTAGATTTTTACCAGGATTCAGTGAACGAACTGATCATAAAAAACAATAAGGCTTGTGGGGTGATAACAAGCTTGGGTCATAAAATAGAGGCAGATGCAGTGGTCATTACTAGTGGCACCTTTTTAAACGGGATCATGCATATCGGTGAAAAGCAGATTGGCGGAGGTCGAGTAGCTGAAAAAGCAGCAACAGGGATCACAGAACAATTGGTCTCTTTTGGATTAGAATCAGATAGACTTAAAACAGGAACCCCTCCAAGAGTAGATGGTCGTAGCCTTGATTATAGTAAAATGGAAGAACAAAAGGGCGATGAAGAGGTGGTTGGCTTCTCTTATTTAAATATAGAAAAGGTGAAGCCCGAAAATCAGCGCTCTTGCCATATAACTTATACGGATACAAGGGTTCACGAAATGCTTAAGACAGGTTTTGATCGTAGCCCGATGTACCAAGGACGTATAGAGGGTGTTGGTCCAAGATACTGTCCAAGTATTGAAGATAAAATTAATCGCTTCGCAGAGAGGGAGAGACATCAACTATTTGTGGAGCCCGAAGGTTGGAATACAGTTGAAATATATGTAAATGGGTTTAGTACAAGTTTACCAGAAGAAGTTCAATACGAAGCTCTTCGTATGGTTCCAGGATTTGAGAAGGCGCGCATGTTCCGACCAGGATATGCCATTGAATATGATTATTTCCAACCGACACAGCTTACCTATACGCTTGAAACTAAAGCATTAGAAAACTTATACTTTGCAGGACAAATAAACGGAACAACTGGTTACGAGGAAGCGGCGTGTCAAGGTATCATGGCGGGTATGAATGCGCATTTGAAAATTAATAACCAGCCGCCTTTAATCCTACAAAGAAGTGAGGCGTATATTGGGGTATTAATAGATGACCTCATAAGCAAGGGGACCGAAGAACCCTATCGTATGTTTACTTCACGCGCTGAATTTAGAACACTATTACGACAAGATAATGCCGACTTGCGCTTAACTGAAATGAGCTATAAACTAGGATTGGCAAAAGAGGAGCGCATGCGTCGTGTTGAAGAAAAAACAAAGCAAGTAGCTGAAATTAAAAATGTATTAAATACCGAATCCATTGAACCTGAAACGATCAATGCCTTTTTAACCGATATTGATTCTGCAACAATTACGGAAAAACAAAAAGCCTCGAAACTGTTGCTACGACCTAATATCAGCTTGCAGCAAATTTTATCCAATAATGAATTATTGAATGAAAAAATTAACATATTTGATACGGAATGTTTAGAGCAGGCTGAAATACAAATTAAGTACGAGCGTTATATTGAGAAGGAAAAAGAAATTGTAGAACGCATGGCAACGCTAGAAAATAAATTAATTCCGACTAATTTTGATTACGATAAAATCGCTGCTATTTCAATAGAAGCGAGACAAAAATTTAAAAAAATCAGGCCGCTTACTTTAGGCCAGGCAAGTCGCATCAGTGGTGTAAATCCAAGTGATGTACAAATATTAATGGTATTTATGGGACGTTAATCAATATTGGATATCCCCGATTTACTATACATTAAAGATACCATTGATATAAAAATACCCCTTATCAAAAAGATAGTGCTTTTTGTCCTTTCACAATAAGTTTTTAGTAGCTTTAAAACTCATCTTTTGAGAAATTTTAAAACAACTAAATTAGTCGCGTATGAAGCGGATTTTAACAGGGCTTGTATTTTTGTGTACGGCTATAGTAGCCCATGCACAAGAATCATTTCCCATTAATGGAGTAAGGGATATTCGTAGTGGTTTGTATGCTTTTACAAATGCTACCATTATTCAAAACGAAAACACTAAAATTGAAAAGGGTGTTTTGATTATAAAAATGGGTAAGATTGTAGCAGTAGGTGCAAACCTAACAGTACCAGCAGAAGCAATCGTAGTTGACTGTGCTGGTAAATTTATTTATCCTTCCTTTATTGATCCACTAAGTGATTATGGGGTAGCTACCCCAAGAAGAACTATGGGTGGTTTTAATTTTGGAGCTCCTGGACAATTTATTTCCAACAAGCCCGGACCCTACAACTGGAACCAAGCGGTAAAGCCTGAGTTAAATGCTGTTGATGTATTTACAAAAGACGAAACAGCTGCAAGTACATATCGTGCAAATGGATTTGGTGCGGTGTTCACACATTTAAAAGATGGATTAGCAAGAGGAACTGGTGCGGTAGTAACTTTAGCTACAGAAAACAATAACCAAGCGGTTTTAAAATCAAAAGCAGCATCCGTGTATTCTTTTGATAAGGGAACCTCTACCCAATCTTATCCAAGTAGTTTAATGGGAAGCATTGCAGTATTGCGTCAAACTTATTTGGATGCAAAATGGTATCAAACCAAACCAGTAAGCGAAGGTGTTAATCTGTCCTTAGATGCCTGGAATAACAGTCAATCAATCCCACAAATTTTTGCAACCGATGACAAGTGGAACGCAGTTCGTGCCGATCGTATTGGTGATGAATTTGGTGTTCAATATATTATAAGAGGCGGTGATAACGGATATCAAAGAATAGATGAAATGGTTAAAAC
>JBIIRW010000124.1:0-6594 GCA_044341385.1 Sediminibacterium sp.
TGGCTAAGAGTGCAGAATTAATATGGAGCAATTGCTTAAAGATTATTAAAGATATTGTCGAATGGCAGCACTTTAAAACTTGGTTTGAGCCTATACAGCCAGTTGATTTAAAAGAAAACGTTTTACTGATTCAAGTTCCAAGTCAATTTTTTTACGAGTACATCGAAGAGCATTACGTTAACTTATTAGCTAAAACTTTAAAGCGTGAATTAGGAAAAGAAGCTAGGTTAGAATATAGAATCATGGTTGATAGCGGGAACAATAAAAAAGGTTCAATGGATGTTCCAGCTAGCGGCATGAAAACTTATAATAACAACGAGATGAATTTCCCGTTGGTAATTGACAATCCAGTGAAAAATCCATTTGTGATTCCTGGCTTGAAGAAAATGCAAATTGATCCTCAGTTAAACCATAATTATACATTTGATTCATTTATTGAAGGAGATTGTAATAGGGTGGCGCGTCGCGCTGGTAAAACAGTTGCTGAAAAGCCAGGTGCTAACTCATTTAATCCTTTGGTTATATATGGTGGTGTAGGTCTTGGAAAAACACATTTAGCACAAGCCATTGGAAACGACGTAAAACGCGCGCATCCAAATAAGGTAGTTTTATATGTGAGTTCAGAAAAATTCATCAATCAGTTTCAAGATCATAGTCGTAATAATGCAATTAATGATTTTATACATTTTTATCAATTGATAGATGTGTTGATTATTGATGATGTTCAATTTTTCAATAGAGCAGAAAAATCTCAGGATGCATTCTTCGCAATTTTTAATCACTTGCACCAAAGCGGAAAGCAATTGGTTTTAACTTCAGATAAAGCGCCAAAGGATTTAGAAGGTTTACAAGAACGTTTATTAAGCCGTTTCCGTTGGGGCTTAAGTGCTGATATTCAAGTGCCAGATTACGATACCCGTATCGAAATTTTGGAAAAGAAGATGAAGGCGGATGGGTTAGATATGCCAAAAGAAGTGGTGAAGTATGTGGCATATAATATTAATACGAATGTAAGAGAGTTAGAAGGTGCCTTGATATCCTTATTGGCACAGTCTTCTTTGAATAAAAAAGAAATTGATGTTGAATTAGCAAAGAAGGTTTTACGCAACTTTGTTAAAACAAGCAGCAAAGAAATTACGATCGATGCCATTCAGAAAATGGTTTGCGAATTTTTCGAAGTGCCTTACGATAAGTTATTACAAAAAACACGGAAGCGTGAAATTGTACAAGCACGTCAAATTACCATGTACTTGGCTAAAGCCTTTACTAAGAATTCATTAAAAACAATTGGAGAACACTTTGGTGGTCGTGATCATACTACTGTTATACATTCTTGTCAAACAGTAAAGGATTTAATGGATACGGATTCTATGTTCAGAGAAAACGTAATGGAGTTGACCCAAAAAGTGCAGTTGGCAGCGATGTAGTTCATGCCTTCCTGTTTCTCAAATACTTACCTTCCTTTTATTTAATTATTGTACTTGGTTTACCCATTATTATGGTTCAAATTATTATTTAACGTAATCAGGGTCCAGATCTAAGTTTATTTGTGTTTATTCCGGAATTTTTTTAGGTATTTAAGGCCGTAGTGCTTATTTTTGCACCCCTCGAAAGAGGTTTTTGGAGGAGAGGTGGATGAGTGGCTGAAATCAGTAGTTTGCTAAACTGCCGTACGGGTTAAACTGTACCAAGGGTTCGAATCCCTTCCTCTCCGCTCTTTTAAGTTCTTGAATATGAGTTTTTTACCGGTAAAAATATTATAACGAAAGTTATAAAAGGACGGGAAGTAGCGCAGTCCGGTAGCGTACCTGGTTTGGGACCAGGTGGTCGCAGGTTCGAATCCTGTCTTCCCGACCAAAAAAGTCAGTAGCAATACTGACTTTTTTTATGCCCCTACTGCAAAAGGATTTGCCGAAGGCGACGAGTGGGATAAAATTTGAAAAAATAAGCTTGCTTAGTGTGTGTAAATTTTATGCTGCGAGTTTCATTGCGGAGCAATGAATCCTTTTGAGGTAGGGGCATAAATACTATTGTCGGGAAGACAGTACTCGAACTACTACTGACGCATTTTGCACTGAGGCCATTAGGATGCCGGAGCGAAGCGACGGCCATCCTAATGGCCTCTCAAATACTTCCTCTTTAGTCAATAATTTTCACATACACTTCGGTCCCCAACAAGTTTTGTAGTATTTTTAAGTAATAATAAAATCATGGGCGCAAATAAAGTAATCAAAATTCATCCTAAGGATAATGTATTAGTCGCTTTAACTAATTTGAGTAAAGGAGATACAATTCAATACCATGATGCAACCTATATATTAAAGGAAGATATTGAAGAGAAGCATAAGTTTTTCATTCAGGATTTATCCAAAGGGGCCATCGTTATTATGTATGGTATTACTGTTGGGAAAATTATAGTGGATCAAGTTTTGTTGGGTGAACGCATGTCGGTGGATAATACCAAACATGAAGCGGATGCTTATGCTTATCGTGGAAATGATTATGCGTGGCATGCACCTAATATTGAAAAGTATGCGACAAAAACATTTAATGGTTATCACAGAGCAGATGGAAAAGTAGGTACTGCCAATTATTGGTTATTTATTCCAACCGTTTTTTGTGAAAATAGAAATTTGGATGTGATCAAGGAATCATTACATCATGCACTAGGCTATACCATTACTGATAAGTATAAAGAATTTACAGAACAATTAGTTGCTACCTACCAACAAACAGGTGCCATGGGCATTGAGGAACATACTGCACTAGCGCCTATTTCACATCACCGTGTATTTAAAAATATAGATGGCATTAAATTTTTAAATCACCAAGGGGGTTGTGGCGGAACCAGACAAGATGCGTCTACCTTAAGTAATTTATTAGCCGCATATGCCGATCATCCTAATGTGGCTGGCATTACTTTATTGAGTTTGGGTTGTCAGCATTTACAAGTGTCTGAATTTAAAAGTGATTTGAAAAAAAGAAATCCAAATTTTAATAAGCCACTGATCACTTTTGAACAGCAACAATCGCAAAGTGAGGAGCAATTAATTAAATCAGCCATTCAACAAACATTGGTTCATTTGGTGGAAGCAAATAAAATTGAACGCAGGCCTGCATCATTAAGTAAATTATGTATTGGCGTTAAATGCGGTGGAAGTGATGGCTTTAGTGGTATATCCGCAAATCCTGCAGTGGGACACACGGCTGATTTACTCGTTGCATTAGGGGGACAGGTTTTACTTGCTGAATTTCCAGAACTATGTGGTGCTGAGCAAGAATTAATTGATAGATGTGTAGATGAAAAAACTGCTAATAAGTTTGTGACATTAATGGAGGAGTATAATAAAATGGCGCACGCGGTGGGTAGTGGATTTCATATGAATCCTTCCCCGGGTAATATTAAAGATGGTTTAATTACCGATGCAATAAAAAGTGCGGGCGCATGTAAAAAAGGAGGAACCGCACCTGTAGTAGCAGTTTTGGATTACACAGAGCCTGCTGAGATACCTGGACTTCATTTAGTTTGCACACCAGGTAATGATGTGGAAGCAACAACGGGCAAGGCTGCTAGTGGCGCCACCTTAATTTTATTTACTACAGGGTTAGGTACACCTACTGGCAATCCAGTTTGTCCAGTGATTAAAGTAGCAACGAATACTAAGTTAGCAAATCGCATGTCCGATATCATCGATATAAATACAGGAGATATTATTGATGGCTTAGCGACAATAGAGCAAATGGGAGAAAATATTTTAGATTATTGTATTAAAGCTGCAAGTGGAGAAATTATTCCGAAAGCGGTGCAATTACAACAAGATGATTTTATTCCTTGGAAGCGAGGCGTGTCGTTATAAAATATGTAAATGAAAGGGCCCCGAGAATTGGGGCCCTTTCATTTGGTAGATATACTAGTTTGCTATTATTGTATCACCACATAATTCCACTTATAAATGGTACTTGCATTTAATGCAGTTGCATTGGTGTTGATGGTAAAGTTTCCTGTATTAATATTTACCCATACTGCTTGTGCACTTGTTAAACTTGCAGTTGCAGCATTGGCTGGCGTAATTACCACAACTGGTGCAGTTGAAAAAGCGCTATTATAAGTTATTGTAGCAAGGATTGCATTAATGGTAGGACTTGATCCAGTAGTCAATGTTACCACGCCACTCATGTCAGTTCCAGTAACGGATAATGCAGAAGGAGATGTTCCTGCACCAGTTGATGCAGCAATACTTAGCGCTCCTGAATTTCCTTTTAAGTGTTTGGCAATAATATCTGAACTTGTAGTTATAGCACCTGAAGTATTTACTTTAGTGATGGAGCTATTACCAAGTTGTATGCTATTTGCTGTAGTGTTTGTTGCTGATTGTCCAATTGAAATTGCATTTGTCAAGCCATCAGATATATTTGCGCCATATCCAATGGCAATATTATAATTTCCTGTTGCGTTTGATGCCATTGTATTATATCCAATACCAATATTGCCAGTACCACTTATATTCCCACTTAATGCACTTCTTCCTAATGCTATATTATAAGTACCTCCTGTATTCGCATTTAATGCACTATTTCCAATAGCTGTATTATTTGCGCCTGTTGTATTTGCTACTAGTACACTGTTGCCAATTGCATTATTATTGCTTCCTGAAGTATTTACTTTTAATGCCTGATATCCAAATGCAAGATTGTTTGTACCGGTATTAGATGCGGGCGTTGCAGAACCCATCAGTGCTTGATAACCAACTGCAGTATTGTAGGAAATAAAATCAGTTGTTGGTGCTGCGTTATCGTAATTCATCATCGCCTGATACCCGATAGCTGTTGAAGAAGATCCACTTGCATTGTTCAATAAAGCTTGATACCCCATTACAGTATTTTCTTTTCCATTGATGGTATTATACATTGCTTGATAACCAAAAATAGAGTTTTTTGTTCCTTTAAATGGAGTAAGTGTTTCTTTTAAAGTTTGTCTACCCGCACCAAATCCAAATGAGGTTTGTCCTAAATCAATCGATGCATCAATGCGTCCGGATACGATATTATTGACTCTAAAGTTAAGCGGTTGTGCGTCGGTGGTACCGAAGAATTTAGTACCATCTGTCATGTTAGCGTTACCTGTTGTAGACCACGCGAATCCGTTTGCAGGGGAAGCGAGTGTGTTCATTACATAAGCAGTGGTAGCGAGTTGAGAAGAGTTGTTATTGGTTGTTGGAGTGATACCATAAGAGATGCTATTGAGTCGAGTTGTGCCAGCGACGGTGAGTCCACCACTAATTGTTGTAGAGCCACCGATAAAGGTGTTACCACCGATGCCTACGCCACCGCTAACAACGAGTGCGCCATTGCTTATTGCATTGGAACTGGTTGCGTTAGAGATGGTAGTGATACCAGCTATATTAGTTGTGCTAAGTGTTGATGTTTGTCCAACGGATAAGTTGTTGAGTGTATTAGCAGCGGTACCAGTGGCGGTGATGCCGTTGGTAAAAGTTGCGAGACCTCTAATGAATCCACTGCCGGTGATATCATAGTTACTACCAACATAAAGTGCGCCACCGATACCAGCGCCACCAGTGATTACGAGTGCACCTGTTGAGGTGGAAGATGCTGCGGTATTATTAGAGGAGAAGTAAGCGCCCGAAGTATTTACTTTAGTGACACTAGCATTACCAAGTTGTATGGTATTGGCTACTCCAGTGGAAGCGCCGTAGCCGAGTGCCATGGAGTTGGATACGTTGCCAGTTATATCTGCGTTATAACCGATAGCGGTGTTGTAGTTGCCAGTTGAGTTAGATGCGATTGCAAATAAGCCGTATGCGGTGTTGTAGCTACCAGTGGTATTGCTGTAGAGTGTGTAACCAGTTGCGGTGTTGTAGCTACCGGTGGTATTATTAATAAGTGCGTTGTATCCGGTTGCGACGTTATAACTACCGGTGGTATTATTAATAAGTGCGTTGTAACCAGTTGCGATGTTGTAATTACCGGTGGTGTTTGCTTTTAGGGCTTGATAACCGATGGCGGTATTCCTAGTTCCGGTATTACTAGCGGGTGTTGCGGATCCCATGAGTGCTTGATAACCGATAGCGGTGTTTGAAGTCTCGAAAGAGGTGTTGGAGTTAGTGTTATCGTTCGCGTTCATCATTGCTTGAAAACCAATAGCAGTGTTGGAAGATCCACTTTTGTTAGAGAGCAGTGCTTGATAACCGAGCGCTGTATTTTCTTTACCGTAAGAGGTACTAAAAATAGCTTGATACCCGATACCAGTATTTTTTGTTCCGTAGAATGTACTTGCTGCGGTGGATCGAATGGTGTTAGCACCAGCGCCGTAACCGAGTGTAGCTTGACCGATGATGGCATCAACATCGAAACGACCAGAGATGGTGTTGTTCAGTTTAAAGTTTAGCGGTTGAGCATCTGTTGTACCGAAGAAGTTAGTACCATCTGTCATGTTAGCGTTACCAGTGGTAGACCACGCGAATCCGTTTGCAGGGGAAGCGAGTGTGTTCATTACATAAGCAGTGGTAGCGAGTTGAGAAGAGTTGTTATTGGTTGTTGGAGTGATACCATAAGAGATGCTATTGAGTCGAGTTG
>JBIIRW010000084.1:0-6537 GCA_044341385.1 Sediminibacterium sp.
CTCCGCTAATAATTCAACGGTAACCATGTCCAAGTGATTCGTAGGTTCATCCAACATTAAAAAGTTGGCCTTACTTATAATTGTTTTTGTGAGTGCGACTCTGGCTTTTTCACCACCACTTAATACCTTAATTTTTTTGTCAATTTCGTCGCCACCAAAAAGGAAACAACCTAATAATGCACGAAGTTCTAAATCGGTTTTTTTAGTGCCACATTCTTGTACTTCCTGTAAAATGGTATTGCTTAAATTTAAAGATTCCAATTGGTGCTGTGCATAAAAGCTTTCGTCCACATTATGCCCCCAAACTCTTTCTCCTTCATAGCCTTCCATACCTGCTACAATTCTGAGAAGGGTAGATTTACCTTTACCATTGGCGCCAATCAAAGCAATTTTATCACCACGTTCTATTTCCGCAAACGCATTTTCTAAGATAACTTGTTTAGGGTAGGACTTGCTAATGCCTTTTAAATCAACCAATACTTTCCCCGGTGTTTTTTCTACAGCAAAGTTAATTCGAATATTAGGGCGTTCAATTTGAACATCTTCAATCACATCTAATCTATCTAAACGCTTTTGTATACTCTGTGCAGCAGCAGCCTTTGATGCTTTTGCTTTAAATCGCTCAATAAACTTTTCTTGCTGACGAATATAATCTTGTTGATTTTCAAATGCACGTTGTTGTATTTCTACTCTTTGTAATTTTTCAACTTCATAGTACTCGTAATCGCCGGTATAAAAATTTAATTGTTGTTGGTAAACCTCCACAATTTTGTTCACCATTTTATTCAAAAAATATTTATCGTGACTTACAATCACAACACTGCCTTTGTAATGAATCAAATATTTTTCAAGCCATTCAATACTTGGTAAATCCAAGTGATTCGTAGGCTCATCCAGTAATAATACATCTGGAGCTTGTAAAATCATTTTTGCTAATAAAACACGCATCCTCCAACCGCCACTAAATTCCAAATAAGGTCGAGATAAATCCTTTGTCGTAAAACCTAATCCATGTAAAACTTCCTCCGCTTTATGATTAATGTTATAACCGTCTAACAAATCAATTTCATGTAAAGCGTCCGTATACTTTATCAATAAATCATTGTCCTCAGGATTGGCTTCTAATTCAACCCCTAATTTTTCAACTTCTTTTTCTAACGCACGCACTCTTTCAAATGCACCTAATGCCACTTCGGTGATGGATTCGCTGGTATCAAAACTTAATAAATCCTGATGCAAATAGCCAATGGTCGTATCCTTTCCTTTTTCAATCGTTCCTTTGGAAGGAGTTAACTGACCCACCAATAATTTCAAAAGGGTTGACTTACCGGTACCGTTATAGCCAATTAATCCGATGCGTTCGCCTGGTTGAATATGCCAAGTTGCTTCACTCACAATTGCCCTTGCCCCAAACTCAAATGTTACATTTTGTAATCCTATTAGCATACTTTTTTCAATTCAGACCGCAAAGTTAGCTAGTTGGAGTATGTAAATTGGTATAAATTTGGGAAAATATTTTATGGGGAAGCTTTATATATTCATTTTAAGCATTTTATTAGTGGCCTGTAATAGCCCTGAAAAGCAAGGTGTGCATAAGGATTTGTGGACTTTTACTGCGTCAAACAATGATCCACAATTGGATGAGCTGTGTACCATTATTATCAAAGATTACGAAGGGATCCTTCAGGGATTGGCCAAAAATGATACCGCAGATGTATTTACAAGGTCAAAAGCTTTAATATTAAGATGTGATACCTTGCCTAATTCATTGGTCACGAAGGATACAGCAATGATCAATTTGTTTAAGACTGGGCTAGTCAACATTCAGGATGAATTACAGGGGGTAGTGCTAGAGCAATATCCAGAGGAGTTAAATATGGCGATGAATATGGCAAGTATTCAGCTATTACATTTATTAGGGGAGATTGGGTATAATAAACAAGCTGTTTATATTTTTAATACCAATGGTAAAAAGGCCGATTTGGAGGAGGATGGGTTGTTATGGATTTCTTTTAATAAAAAATCAAATAACCCATATTATTTCATTGAAAATGAATTAGTTAGTGCTAATTATATTTTGCAAGAAAACTAATATATTTTAATCGCTGGGTTTGTAAACAAACTCAAATTTCGCATTCACTTTGTTGGTCGTGGTGATGAAAAATTCCTGCCTAGAATTGGCATCATTAAGTACCACCAAGGCCGTATTTGGAGGTATAGATCCCATATTATGGGCCACAATGATGATATCATGTTGCCCAGTGGTAAATTCAAGTTCCACATGAATTGCTTTATAACTGAGCCTTTTTAAGTTTGCGATTACTTTGTTGTTGTCATATATAATAATGGTGTCGTTATCGATCGTCCCATTATCATACAAATCAAGGCTTATTTTTTTGCTAGAGGTCGTTACCCTTTTTATTAATTTATTCTCTCTACCTAATAAAACCCAAGGAAGTGTTTCGTCATTATTATTGCCTGGATTGTTATTTCCAGTAATTGATTCCGTTTTAACTTCTTTGGTTGGCTTACTTGTTTCTAAATCTTTAGTAGTTGTGGATATATTTATAACAATAGGTTCGGCAGCTTTTGTGACAGGTGTATTTGCCAATACGTTGGTATTATTGAAGGGCGCTGCAGTTGTAACGGTGACGCCATCTTTTTTTACAGCAGCAAGTACGCTATTGCTAGTTGGTGCTGGCAATTTTAGTTGGGTTGAAGTATTTGTTTTAGGATTAGTATTTCCAGCATTATTTGCAACACTATTTGTAATTGGCTTGGATATAATACTACTGCTCGATTCTTTTGATTTAACTTTTGCATTTGGAATTTTACTTACTACAGCGGTCGTTGTTTTATTTGCAGAAGTTGATGGAATAGGGGTTTTCGCATTTTTTGTAATTGCATTATTTGCGCCAGTTTTTACCACTGGGTTTGCTATTTTTTTTATACCCCCTTCTTTTTCTAAATACACTTTTCCACCGCCACAGTCTCTGGTGCCTTTTTCATTATTCGAAATATAAGTGCCTTGCAAGATACCCCTGCCACGATTATTGGTAAATGTTAAAAAATTCATCATTAAACAAGCTTGCATATCGCCCACAATATTGATATCCTCAAACTTTGTTTCGTTAATACTTACCAATTTTGTATTGACAGAATAAAAACCAGTTGCAATGGCTTTCGCTGAAAAATTGCCCGCTAAGTTGGTATACGTAACCACACTTAATTCATGGTTCTCATTTTCAATAATATCAACCTCATAAATATAGATGCGCGAAACAGGATCATTATTAGGGATAAAGTAGCCTTTCCATTTACCCGATAAATCTTGCGCATGCAAGGGGCTAAATTGGACCAGGGCGAGCATTAAAAATAATAAGCTTCTCATATTACAAAGCTATGTATAAAATATGAACCGCATTTGTTACCTTTGGCATCTTATATTATATACAAAAATATGGTTCAGATTCAATTTCCAGATGGTGCAGTTCGTCCTTATGAAAAAGGGATAACTGCTTTAGGTATTGCAAAGTCGATTAGTGAGGGCTTGGCCAAGAAAGTTTTAGCAGCTTCGGTCAATGGCGAGGTTTATGATGCTACGCGACCAATTGAAACGGACGCGGCTTTAAAATTATTAACCTGGGATGACGCAGATGGTAAAAATACATTTTGGCATTCTTCTGCGCATTTATTAGCAGAGGCGGTGGAGATGCAATTTCCAGGGGCTAAATTTTGGGTGGGACCGGCACTTGAAAAAGGTTTTTATTATGACATTGATTTAGGCGATAAAACAATTAGAGAAGAAGATGTGGTATTGCTTGAAAAAAAGATGAATGAATTAGCAAAGCAAGCCAATGCATATGTAAGAAAGGAAATGTCGAAAGCTGAAGCAATTGCTTATTTCACAGAAAAAAAGGATGAATACAAATTAGATTTATTGTCTGGATTAGAAGACGGTAAAATTACTTTTTACACGCAAGGTGCATTTACAGATTTATGTCGCGGACCGCATATCCCAAATACGGGTGCGATTAAAGCAATTAAAATAACCAACATTGCAGGTGCGTTTTGGAAAGGAGATGAAAAAAATAAAATGTTAACCAGGGTGTATGGGATCACTTTCCCGAATCAAAAAGAATTGGATGAATATTTATTATTATTAGAAGAAGCAAAAAAGAGAGACCACAGAAAATTAGGAAAAGAATTAGGCATTTATACCATGGATGATGATGTTGGACCAGGTCTTCCATTGTGGATGCCGAATGGTACCATCATTATTGAAGAATTAGAAGGCTTGGCCAAAGAAACGGAAGAAGCGGCAGGGTATAAGCGTGTTGTTACACCGCATATCGCTAAGGAAAGTATGTACATTAAAAGTGGACACTTACCTTATTATGAAGACAGTATGTTCCCGCCGATGGAATTAGATGGCACTAAGTATTATTTAAAAGCAATGAACTGTCCGCATCACCATAAAATTTTTGATGCAGAACCTAAAAGCTATAAGGATATGCCAATGCGTTTGGCAGAATATGGAACCTGTTACAGATACGAGCAAAGTGGGGAGTTGTTTGGATTAATGCGCGTTCGTTGTTTGCATATGAATGATGCGCATATCTATTGTACCAAGGAACAATTTGCACAGGAGTTCAGAGCGGTGAATGAAATGTATTTAAAGTATTTCAAAATTTTCGGCATTGAAAAATACGTGATGCGATTAAGTTTGCATGATCCAAAAAAATTAGGCCAAAAATATATTAATGAACCTGAGTTGTGGTTGGAAACGGAAGCCATGGTTCGCGCAGTTTTAATTGAAACCGGAACGCCATTTGTGGAAGTACAAGATGAAGGTGCTTTTTATGGTCCAAAGATTGATGTTCAAATATGGAGCATCATTGGACGTGAGTTTACATTGGCAACCAATCAAGTTGATTTCGCACAAGGCAAGCGTTTCAATTTAAATTTCACCAATAAAGATAATGAGCCTGAAACACCATTAATCATACATCGCGCTCCATTGGGAACACATGAGCGATTTATTGGATTTTTATTAGAACATTATGCTGGCAAATTCCCAGTATGGTTAGCGCCATTGCAAGTTAAAATTTTACCAATCAGTGATAAGTTTATGCCATATGCTGAAACAGTTTTGGCGGAATTCAAAAAAGCAGGAGTCCGTGTGGAAATTGACGATCGCAATGAAAAAATTGGCAAAAAAATCAGAGATACGGAAATCATGAAAGTCCCTTACATGTTGGTCATCGGTGAAAAAGAGGTGGCTGAAAATAAATTATCAGTGCGTCGACAAGGAAAGGGGGATATGGGTATGTTGGACAAGTCAGCATTTTTAGCGCAGGTGGTGGATGAAATTGCGCAAAGATTGGCGCCGGCGGAATAAAAATTGTGTATTTTTAAAAAAAATAAGAATAAAGGGTCATATCAGAACAATGACTATCTTTACTAACTTAAACAACGTTTTAATAATTAATGGCATTACCGAACAGAGGACCCAGATTTAACCCCAGGTTTCAAAGACAACAAGAACCAGAACATCGTATTAATGATCGTATTCGTGTTCCCCAAATCAGATTAGTTGGTGATAATATCACAGTGGGAGTATACAACACCCAGGAAGCGCTGAAAATAGCTGCTGATCAAGGTTTGGACCTAGTGGAGATTTCTCCAACAGCTGATCCTCCAGTATGTAAAGTCATTGATTACAAGAAGTTTCTTTACGAGAAAAAGCGTAAGGAAAAGGAAATGAAAGCGAACTCAAAACAATCTGAGATTAAAGAGATTCGTTTTACGCCAGGAACGGATGATCATGATTTTGATTTTAAAGCAAAACACGCCGAGAAGTTTTTACAGGATGGCAATAAGGTAAAAGCCTATGTTCAATTTAAAGGCCGTGCAATTATGTTTCAGGACAGAGGGCAGTTATTATTGTTGAAATTTGCAGAGCGTTTAGCGGAGGCAGGTACCTTGGAAAGTATGCCAAAGTTGGAGGGTAAAAGAATGTTCGCCATTTTTCAACCAAAAGCAGGCGGTAAAAAGAAGGCTTCAAGCTAGTTAAATAGCTGATTATCAATATATTTATACGATGAGTCATTCATGCAAATTGAGTGACTCATTTTTTTTGTCATCTCACCATTCTAATGTACCTTCGCCATCCATTTCCCACAAGGCTCAACAAGTGTCTCGCCCGTGCAAGACCGCCAGTAGGGAGTAATCTATAAGATTATATAATGCCAAAAGTAAAAACTAACTCGAGCGCAAAAAAGCGTTTTAAAGTTACTGGAACAGGTGAAATCACCTTCCAAAAAGCCTTCAAAAGACACATTCTTACAAAAAAATCCACAAAGCGTAAAAGAGCGATGAGGAAAAAAGGTTTGGTAGCTTCTACCAACAAGGACTTTGTACTTCGTCTTTTAAGATTAAAAGGGTAGTATCCGATTAATTCCCAGTGAGTAAAAACATTTAAATTAACCGAATCCGAATTACATCTTATTAGATAAACAGGGTTCAAAAAAATAT
>JBIIRW010000019.1:0-22367 GCA_044341385.1 Sediminibacterium sp.
ATAATTTCCAAGAAAAGTTCCGATAAATTTATTTCTTCTTTTAATTCATCCAACATGCGTGCAAGTTACGAAAAATTATAAAGGATATATTATATTTATGTTATGATTCTACCTATTCTCACCATTGCCCCTTCACCTAATCGAGGTCGCGGCGTATTCGCTACAGAGGCTATTCAAATGAATACGACCATTGAAATAGCACCTGTCATTGTATTGACAAAGGAGCATCGGATCATTGTCGAACAAACCCTTTTATATGACTATATTTTTGAATGGGGTGAGGATCATAAATCTGCCGCAGTGGCTCTAGGTTATGTATCTATTTATAATCATACGATTCACCCTAATTGCGTGTATGAAATGGATTATGAAAATGAAAAAATTTCAATCATAACCATCAAAGATATTAAAGTAGGGGAAGAGCTTTTTATAAATTATAATGCAGAAGTTGACCAGGAGTCACCTGTTTGGTTCGAACAACATTAATATCGTTTACACTTTAAATATCTTGGATGGATACACCCAATCATCCAAGTGTATTTTTGTTGATCATTAGTCGTTGTTGGGGTCATTGAAGCCCAACAATTTCTAAAATCCCCCTAAAATCAACATTTTGCACTAGTTTTTGTTGGCTTATAATAAAATCGGTTGTATTTTTGCATCATGAACAGCAACAATCATACACATCATCATTTTCTAACCAATAGGTAAGCTAAGGGTGTAGGTATGTTTTCAATATTTATACAAAGGGCTTACTCACGGGTAGGCCCTTTTTTAATGACTATAACTTATAAAAATGACGCGTTTAAAATTAGCGATTCAAAAATCGGGACGATTACATGAGGATTCCATTAAACTTTTAAAGGAGTGTGGTATCGATATTGAAAATGGGGTAAATAAATTAAAAGCAATAGCGACCAATTTTCCATTGGAGTTGTTCTTTTTAAGAGACGACGATATTCCACAATATGTAGAAGATGGGGTAGCCGACATTGGTTTTGTAGGAGAGAATGTGGTGTATGAAAAATCTAAAAAAGTGGAAGTAGCTTATGCTTTAGGTTTTGGCAAATGCAGATTAAGTTTTGCAGTGAACAAAAACGAAACATTTACCGGCGCTACTTATTTATCCGGCAAAAAAATTGCCACTAGTTATCCCGTGTTGGTGCAAAAATATTTGAGTGAAAATAAGATAGAAGCGGAAATTCATGAAATTAGCGGGAGTGTTGAAATTGCTCCTGGTATTGGTTTGGCAGATGTTATTTGTGATTTAGTAAGCAGTGGCTCTACTTTGTTTATGAATGGATTGAAGGAAGCGGATACTATTCTAGATTCACAAGCCGTATTAATTATGCGTCCTTCATTAAATGCAGAAGCAACCGCAATATTAGAAAGATTATTGTTCCGTATTGAATCTGTAAAAAAGGCGAAAAAAAATAAGTATGTGTTATTAAATGCGCCTAATGCAAATTTGGAAAAAATTATTTCATTATTACCAGGGATGAAAAGCCCAACAGTTGTTGCATTAGCGACACCAGGTTGGAGTAGCGTGCATAGTGTTATTGCTGAAAGTGAATTTTGGGATATAATTGAAAAATTAAAACTGGCAGGTGCAGAAGGAATTCTTGTAGTGCCGATAGAAAAAATGATTTTATAATGATGAAAGTATTCAATGAACCTATAACTAATGAATGGGCATCCATATTAGCGCGTCCTACAATAGATGCTGCTCTTTTGAATGAGAAGGTAAATGCTATTATTAAGGAAGTATCCGTTGGTGGAGACGATGCGATTAAAAAATTGACCTTACAATTTGATCGTATTTCAATCAATGCATTAAAAGTGCCTGCTGAAAAAATTGCAGCAGCAGAAAATTTATTAACATCAGGTTTAAAAACAGCGATTCAATTGGCGAAAGTCAATATTGAAATATTTCACAATAGCCAAATACAAAAAGTAGAACGTATTGAAACCATGCCGGGTGTTTGGTGTTGGAGGAAGTCAGTAGGAATTGAAAAAGTAGGAATTTATATTCCAGGAGGATCAGCACCCTTATTTTCAACAGTGTTAATGTTAGGCATACCCGCAAAAATGGCAGGTTGTAAAGAGATTGTTTTATGTACGCCGCCCAATGAACAAGGTGATATTCATCCTGCAATTTTATATGCAGCTTCATTGGTAGGGGTTACTGCGATATATAGGGTTGGTGGGGCGCAAGCAATTGCGGCAATGGCATATGGTACAAAAACGATACCGAAAGTCCATAAAATATTTGGACCAGGGAATCAATATGTAACTGCTGCAAAACAGTTGGTGCAACAAAATGGTATTGCTATTGATATGCCTGCAGGGCCAAGTGAGGTTTGTGTATGGGCAGATGAAAATGCAATACCTTCATTTGTCGCAGCTGATTTATTATCACAAGCGGAGCACGGTCCAGATAGTCAGGTGATTTTAGTCGCTAATAATAATGAAATAGTTACCGCTATACAACTTGAAATAGATTTACAGTTGATAGCACTTCCTAGGAAGGATGTTGCAGCAAAAGCTTTAGCGAATTCAAAAGCAATCATTTTGAAAAACCAAGATCAGGCAATTGATTTAATAAA
This sequence comes from Sediminibacterium sp., assembly GCA_044341385.1. Classification (GTDB taxonomy): domain Bacteria; phylum Bacteroidota; class Bacteroidia; order Chitinophagales; family Chitinophagaceae; genus Sediminibacterium. The sequence goes on from JBIIRW010000019.1 coordinate 2,607, forward strand.
TGCATATGCGCCAGAACATTTAATTTTAGCAATAGATAATGCATTGCAAATCGCAGATAAAATTATGAATGCGGGGTCGGTATTCATTGGCAATTATTCGCCCGAATCGGTTGGGGATTATGCTAGTGGAACGAATCATACTTTGCCAACAAACGGCCACGCAAATGCTTATAGTGGCGTAAGCTTAGATAGCTTTGTAAAAAAAATAACTTTTCAACAACTAACAGAGCGCGGATTAATGAATATAGCACCTACTGTAATTGAAATGGCGGAGGCAGAAGGGTTGCAAGCGCATAGCAATGCAGTATCTGTTAGACTAAATTTGATAAAATCAAAATTATAAGTAATGAATTTTGACATTAAAAAAATTGTAAGGCCCAATATTGAAACATTAAAGGCTTATTCATCTGCGAAGGATGAGTATACAGGGGAAGCCAATGTTTTATTAGATGCGAATGAAAATAGTTTGGGTTCACCCACTACAAAATGGTATAACAGGTACCCAGATCCTTATCAAAAAGCAGTAAAAGAAAAGATTGCTTTTATCAAACAAATTCCTGCCTCGAAAATATTTTTAGGAAACGGAAGTGATGAGTGTATTGATATTTTGTTTCGTACTTTTTGCGAACCAGGAAAGGATAATATAATTATATGTCCTCCGACGTATCCGATGTATGAGGTAAATGCGAACATTAATAGTATAGAAATTAAATTTGCACCCTTATTGCCGGATTATCAATTAAATGTCGCGCACATAGAACAATTAGTGAATGAGCGTACTAAAATAATTTGGATTTGTTCCCCCAATAATCCTACAGGAAATTCATTGGATCAGATTGATATTGAAACTATATTAAATCATTTTAATGGTTTGGTGGTGGTGGACGAAGCCTATATTAATTTTTCAAAGCAAAAATCATTCAGTGCCTCGCTTATTGATTATCCCAATTTAGTGGTGTTGCAAACCTTGAGTAAAGCATGGGGCTTGGCGGGTTTGCGATTAGGTATGTGTTTTGCTAGTGAAGCTATTATTGGCTATATGAATAAAGTAAAAGCACCCTATAATATAAATATAGTGACCCAGGAATTGGCTTTACAAGCATTGGAAGAAGTGGGACAGGTAAATGATATGATTCAGCACTTGGTGGATATGCGTATCGCTTTAGCGGAAGTAATTCAAAGTATGCCCTATGTTGAAAAGGTGTATCCTTCGGACACTAATTTCTTATTGGTTAAAATACCCAAAGCCAGGGAGTTATATCGTTATTTGTTAACACAAGGAATTGTGGTTCGAGATAGGTCTAGTCTTGAAAATTGTACAGATAGTTTAAGAATTACCGTAGGAACTGAACAAGAAAATACACAGTTGGTGGATGCGATGGCGAATTGGATCAATTTGACATTTACATTAGACTAGATATCCTATTATTTTATTAAATTACACAATCATTATATAATTTAAAATGGAGCATATGAAAAAAGGAATTTATCTTTTATTATCAATCAGCATTCATTTTTTAGCGAATGCGCAGGACAATGCTGGATTAACTTTACCTAATGGGTTTAAAGCTAATTTGTTTGCTGAGAATATTGGAAGTGCAAGACATATTGCCATCTCTAAAAATGGAGTTGTTTTTGCAAAATTGAATAGAGCAGATAAGCAAGGTAGAACCATTATTAGATTAGCCGATGAAAACAAGGATGGCGTTTCCGATAATATAACAGGTTGGGCAAATTATGGAGGTACCGGCATTTATTTAACTGGTAATGCTTTATATGCAAGTTCAAATGAAGCTGTTTTTAAATATCAATTAAATGGTAATGATGAAGTTGTAAATCCATTAAATCCAATTACTGTGGTAAGTGGTTTAATCAGCCGTCGGCAACATGAATCAAAATCCATCACTTTTGATAAAGCAAATAATATATATGTAAATATTGGGGCTTATTCTAATGCATGTCAAGAAAAAGACAGAACGCCTGGTGGGAAAGGGATGATGCCATGTCCTATCTTGGATTCAGCGGGTGGAATATGGAAATTTGATGCTAGCAAGGAGAATCAAACCTATGGTGATGGAAAAAGATATGCTACTGGTTTAAGAAATGTTATCGGACTAGATTGGAATCCACAAGCCAATAAATTATATGTAGCACAACATGGGCGTGATCAATTAAATACTTTTTTTCCAAGCTTATATACAGATGCGCAAAACGCAGAGTTGCCAGCGGAAACTTTTTATGAGATAAATGAGGGTGACAATGCGGGATGGCCCTATGTTTATTATGATAATTTCCAACATAAAAAAATAGTTTCTCCTGAATATGGCGGAGATGGTAAAAAAGAAGGCGCTAGTGATATTAAAAATCCAGCAGTTGCATTTCCTGCGCATATGGCACCCATGGGTGTGTTATTTTATACAGGCAATCAATTTCCTGCGAAATATAAGAATGGGGCATTTATCACTTTTCATGGTTCATGGAATAGAGCGCCATTGCCTCAAGAAGGATTTTTTGTTGCATTTGTTCCTTTTAAAAATGGCAAAGCGACTGGGGAGTGGGAAATTTTTGCCAATGGATTTGCGGGAACGATCGATGGTGCAAAAATTACCAGCACGCGCAGCGCTAAGGCGAGACCTTGCGGTTTAGCACAAGGACCTGATGGATCGATTTATGTTAGTGATGATACGAAGGGGTCTATTTTTAAAATTTCTTATCAAAAATAATTTTCTAAATATTTTATTTGCATATGGGTAATAGTAAAATTCGATGTTTTCTTTTTGGAGCAATAATTATGTTGTTATTTGTTTCAATTAAAACACAGGCACAAAATGTAGAAAACGGAAAAAAAATATATCAGACCAAATGTTTGGTTTGTCATCAATCGGATGGGGGTGGCGTTCCAAATATGAATGCACCCTTGGATGGGGCAAGCAATGTTGTCGGAAATGATATTGCCAGGTTGGTGAAAATTATAAAAAATGGCTTTAATGAAAGGGTGGAGCTAGATGGGTTATATTATAGTAATTCAATGACGGCGAATCCTGATTTGACACCTGCACAAATTAGCGATGTGTTAAGTTATATTAGAACGAGTTGGAGTAATAAAGCCACAAAAGTAACCACCGTTCAAGTACAACAAGCAATTAAAGGGAATCAAAAAACAAGTGCAAAGTAGTGAATCACTTTGCGCGTTAAATTTTAAATTATGCGTCCTATATTATTTATTGATCGAGATGGAGTTATACTGGAAGAACCAAAAACCGATTTCCAAATCGATCATATTGACAAAACAAGTTTTGTTCCTGGGGCAATAACTAATTTGAATAAAATTGCTACTGATTTAGGATTTTATAAGGTGATGGTAACCAATCAAGATGGCTTAGGGACTGATGCATATCCAACGAATCAATTTGAACCTTTTCAGCAATTAATGATACGCACTTTAGCAGCGGAAAACTTTGTTTTTGATGAGATAAAAGTAGACACGTCTTTTGCCAAGGATAATTTACCAACGCGTAAGCCGGGCATTGGACTTGTTCAGCATTTGATCAATAATGAAAATTTTGACATTGCTAATTCCTTTGTCATTGGTGACAGATGGAGTGATATACAATTAGCAAAAAATATGGGTTGCAAGGCGATATATTTTAAATCGGGCAATCATGAATTGACGCCTGAACAAGCTACCGCATATAAAACTACGATTGTATTGGAAACCACTAGTTGGTCAGCCATCTATTCTTTTTTAAAGTTAGGATTACGAAAAGTGCAACATGAAAGAAATACGAAGGAAACTAAAATTAGTATTTCATTAAATATGGATGGAAGCGGCCAAGCGGATATTCAAACAGGGTTGGGTTTTTTTGATCATATGTTGGAGCAAATTGCAAGACATGGTTCTATCGATTTAGCCATTAAATGCGATGGGGATTTACATATCGATGAACACCATACGATTGAAGATGTGGGTATTGCTTTGGGAGAAGCTTTTGCTTTGGGTTTAGCTGATAAGCGGGGTATGGAAAGATATGGATATGCGCTTCCCATGGATGAAGCAGAAGCCAAAGTTTTAATTGATTTTGGAGGACGCAATTGGATTGTTTGGGATGCTAGTTTTACCCGTGAAAAAGTTGGTGAAATGCCGACTGAAATGTTTTTCCACTTTTTTAAATCATTCAGTGATGCGGCTAAAGCCAATTTAAACATTAGCTGTAAAGGGGAAAATGAGCATCATAAAATTGAAGCCATATTTAAAGCCTTTGCCAAGGCCATTAAAATGGCAGTGCATCGCAATCCAGCCAGTGACCAGTTGCCGAGTACCAAAGGAGTTTTGTAAGGACAGTCAGCTGATCCCTGACTAACAATTGATAGGGTAAACCTTACCTTTTTTTGGATTTATAAAGGCATTTTCCTTAAATTTGCAATAAGATGATAAAAACAAACAATATATGGTGGTGGCATACAAAATCCGTTAGGGTATTGTAGTGACATAACTATATTGTCAAATTATACATAAACCCTAACAGCAATGTTGGGGTTTGTTTTTTTAATAAATGACCAAAGGAAAAAATGAAAAAAATTGTAATTCAAACGGAAGTAACAAAAATGTTAGCCGATACTTTTACGCCGGTAGGTATTTACTTGCGGTTAAGGGATCGTTTTCGTGATACCATTTTATTAGAAAGTACCGATTCGCATGCTTCAGAAAATAGCTATTCATTTATTGGTGTAAATGCGATTGGGGGAATTGAAATTTCGTCTTTAAATCAGATTGAATATAAATATCCGAATCAAGAGCCTGAAAAAGAAACCATCCATCATGTGCATGATGCGCCTGATCGCATTTGGTCCTATATGCAACAATATGAAATGAAAGCAGCCAATTTGAAAGAAGCTTCTTTTGGTCAAGGATTATATGGCTATACCACTTATGATGCCATTCCATTTTTTGATTCTATTCAATTTAAAAAGGATGCAGATATCATTCCTTTAATGCGCTATCGATTGTATCAATATGTGATTGCGTTTAATCATTTTAAAGATGAAATATTCATTTGTGAAAATAAAATAGATGGGATTGATTCCGAATTTAATGCTTTGATGTCCTTTATTAAAAGTAAGGATGTGCCGCAATATCCTTTTTTTATCAAAGGAACGGAAAGGGTCAACCAAACGGATGCTGAATTTATAAAAGTAGTGAAGCAAGGAATACAACATTGCATGAGAGGGGATGTATTCCAAATTGTATTAAGTCGCAGATTTCAACAATCCTTTCAGGGAGATGAATTTAATGTGTATCGCACTTTGCGGAATATTAACCCTTCGCCGTATTTGTTCTTTTTTGATTACGGGGATTATAAATTGATGGGGTCTTCACCGGAAGCGCAAATTATTATTAACAATGGCAAAGCGGTGGTGCATCCAATCGCTGGAACTTTTAAAAGAAGTGGGGATGAAGCAACGGATGCTTTAATGACACAGAAATTATTAGATGATCCGAAGGAAAATGCAGAACATGTGATGTTAGTTGATTTGGCACGTAATGATTTAAGTAGGGTATGTAGCGATGTTCACGTAAAACATTACCGTCAGGTACATTATTATAGTCATGTGATTCATTTGGTTAGTGAAGTGGAAGGGTCAGTTGCTAAGGATGCAAATCCATTTCAATTAATTTCAAAAACATTTCCTGCAGGTACTTTAAGTGGGGCGCCTAAATTTAAGGCGATGCAGTTAATTGACGGGATGGAGCCAACCAAAAGATCCTACTATGGCGGTTGTATTGGCTTTGTAGGTTTTGATGGCAGTTGTAATCAAGCAATTATGATTCGTACTTTTTTGAGTCAGCAAAACACATTGACGTATCAAGCAGGTGCGGGGGTGGTTGCGGCAAGTGTTCCTGAAAATGAATTACAGGAAGTGAATAACAAATTAAATGCATTAAAAATGGCCATGGTGCTGGCCGAAAAAATACACGAATAAACTAAAATTTATTGTAGTTTATTCGAAATATAAAAAATAAATCAAGGGTTGAATAAGAAAGTAAATAAAGTGAACATGAAAATATTAGTATTTGACAATTACGATTCCTTTACCTACAATTTGGTACAACTAATTAAAGAATTAGCACCAAAGGCAGTGGTGGAAGTTTTTCGTAATGATGAGATTGCATTAGAAGCGGTTAATGCCTATGATAAAATTTTATTATCACCAGGTCCGGGGGTTCCTTCTGAGTCAGGATTATTGTTGCCGTTAATTAAAGCGTATGCTGCTAGCAAATCCATATTTGGTGTTTGTTTGGGGCAACAAGCTATTGGTGAATCATTTGGTGGGCAATTAACCAATTTATCAAAAGTGTATCACGGCATCGCAACCCCTATTGAATTGACAACACCTTCGGTATTATTTGAAGGGTTGCCTGCTAAATTTAGTGTGGGACGATATCATAGTTGGGTGGTGGATGAAAAAAACTTTCCAGCTGATTTAATTGTTACATCTAAAGATGAAAATGGGTATATCATGTCTTTAGAGCATAAAACTTATGATGTAAAGGGGGTGCAATATCATCCTGAAAGTGTGTTGACACCTGAAGGAAGTAAAATTATCAATAACTGGTTAAAAATTTAAAAAAATATTTTAACACTAGAAATACGATGAAAAAAATATTACAATATTTATTTGAACACAAGTCCTTAACCAGGGAACAAGCCATGGAAGTATTGGTGGACATCTCCAATGGCAAATACAATGAGCATGAAATAACTTCATTCATTACGGTGTATTTGATGCGCAGTATTACCATTGATGAGTTAATGGGATTTAGAGATGCATTACTTTCATTAGCGGTAAAAGTAAATGTAGGGGTGGATAATGCTATTGACATCGTGGGAACGGGTGGAGATGGAAAGGATACTTTTAATATTTCAACATTGGCATGTTTTATAGTAGCAGGCGCGGGTCAGCCAGTGGTAAAGCATGGAAATTATGGGGCATCAAGTATCAGTGGCGCTTCCAATGTGATGGAGCAATTGGGCTATAAATTTAAAAACGAGGAAGCCGCTTTAGCAAAAGAAGTAAAGGAAGCGGGCATTTGTTTTTTACATGCGCCCTTATTTCATCCAGCATTAAAAACAGTAGGACCTTTGAGAAGAAATATGGGAGTGCGAACTTTTTTCAATATGCTAGGACCCATTGTGAATCCCGCGCAACCAAAATTTCAATTAATTGGGGTGTATAATTTAGAGATGGCCAGAATTTATAATTATGTATTGCAGTTGTTAAGTAAGGAATTCACCATCATTCATAGTTTGGATGGTTATGATGAAATTTCATTGACCACAGATACTAAAATATTATCCAATACCGGAGAATCAATTAGAACGCCATATCAATTAGGTAAAAAGCGGGTATTTGCAGCTGAATTAGAAGGGGGTAATACGGTGGCTGAGGCAGCAGCTATTTTTAAAAATATTATTGAAGGGAAAGGGACCTGGTCTCAAAATGCTGTGGTGCTGGCAAATGCTGCCATGGCATTGCATGTAACAGGCAAGTATGAAAATTATGATTTGGCTTTTCAAGCTGCAGTGAATAGTTTGGAAACGGGTGCGGCAAATAATTGTTTACAAAAATTAATTAGTCTACAATAATGAGCACAAATATATTAGCAAAAATTGTGGCAAGTAAGTTTGGTGAAGTAGCTGAACGAAAAAAACAAATTAGCATTGCGCAATTAGAGGCCATGCCTTTATTTGAACAAAAAGGGTATTCATTGAAGGCGAATTTATTGGATAAAACAAAAACCGGTATTGTCGCAGAGTTTAAAAGACAATCACCCTCAAAGGGAATCATCAATGCTATTGCTAATGTTGCAGAAGTAACGAAAGCATATACGGAGTTTGGTGCGGCCGGAGTTTCAGTGTTAACAGATGGGCCCTATTTTGGTGGAAGCTTAGCCGATTTAAACATTGCGGTACAAAATTCAATTCCAGTATTGCGTAAAGAATTTATCATCGATGAGTTTCAAATCATAGAAGCAAAAGCACATGGCGCATCTGTGATATTGTTAATTGCATCTTGTTTAACACCTGCAGAAACTAAATTGCTGGCTGGCACGGCAAAAGAATTGGGTATGGAAGTATTATTGGAGCTGCATGATGAAACGGAATTGGCACATATATGTGATGAAGTTGACTTTGTTGGAATAAATAATAGAAGTTTAAAATCATTTGAGGTAAATATTGAACATTCTTTAAAATTAAAGAACATGTTACCCAAAGAAAAGTTAAGTATTGCAGAGAGCGGTATTTATGATTTGGCTACTTTTCAGTTATTAAAAAAGGAAGGATTTGATGGATTTTTAATGGGAGAGTATTTTATGAAACAAGCGGATCCGGCAAAAGCGTTTGAATTATTTGTATCACAGATAAAATCAAGTAGCAATGCAATTTAAAGTATGTGGGATCACTGATTTAGCGCAAGCTATCGCGCTTGATGAAATGAAGCTAAATTATATTGGGTTTATTTTTTATGCGCCTTCAAAGAGATATGTATTAAATCAGTTGACATTAACTCAATTGTCTGATTTTAATCCAAAGCATGCAAAAAAAGTGGGGGTATTTGTAAATGCGCCCTTGGAACAGGTGATAGATATCATTAACAAAGCCAAATTGGATATCGTACAATTACATGGTGATGAGGATGCGCAATATTGTGCAACAATAAATCAAATAGTTCCAGTCGTGAAGGTATTTAGAGTGGGAAATTGTTTACCTGATTTTGCAGCATACGATACTACAACAACCTATTATCTATTTGATACCGATAGTGCATTGTATGGAGGTACAGGACAACATTTTAATTGGGAGTTGATCAAAAATACCGACTTTAATAAGCCCTATTTTTTAAGTGGGGGTATTGGTCCAAATGATATACATGGGATTGAAGTTTTACAAAAAACAAAAGCAGGGAAAAGTTTAACAGTGATTGATATTAATAGTCAATTTGAAACAGCGCCAGGAATAAAAAATTTAGAATTAATTAAAACATTTATAAATGCAAGCATTTAACACACAAGTAAATTATCAAAATCCAAGTATCGAGGGGTATTATGGTGAATTTGGTGGTGCATACATCCCTGAGATGTTATTTAAAAATGTAGAAACCCTCAAAGCGGAATATTTAAAAATTATGGAGGATCCTGCATTTATCGCTGAAGTTGATGCTTTATTAAAAGATTATGTGGGCAGACCCACACCGCTTTTTTTCGCTGAAAGATTAAGTAAAGAAATAGGTGCAAACATATATTTGAAGCGAGAAGATTTGTGTCATACAGGTGCGCATAAAATTAATAACACAATTGGTCAAATTGTTTTAGCCAAAAGATTAGGGAAAACAAAAATTATTGCTGAAACAGGTGCTGGCCAACATGGCGTAGCCACTGCAACAGTTTGTGCATTGAAGGGGATGGAATGTCTGGTGTATATGGGAGAAAAAGATATTGAAAGACAAGCGCCCAATGTAGCAAGAATGAAAATGCTAGGTGCGACAGTGGTCCCAGCTACAAGCGGAAGTAAAACATTGAAGGATGCGACCAATGAAGCAATACGTGCTTGGATTAATGAGCCTAATGAAACGCATTATATTATTGGTAGTGTTGTAGGGCCACATCCTTATCCGGATATGGTTGCTCGTTTTCAAAGTGTGATAAGTAAGGAAATGCGCTTACAGTTAAAGGAAAAATTAGGGAATGAATTACCTACCCATGTGGTAGCATGTGTCGGTGGCGGTAGTAATGCTGCTGGTGCATTTTATCATTTTTTAAATGAACCTACTGTAGCATTGGTGGCTGTTGAAGCAGCTGGGCATGGGGTTCATTCAGGATTAAGTGCTGCTACTACCCAATTAGGGACACATGGTATTTTGCACGGTAGTAAAAGTATTGTGATGCAAACAAATGACGGCCAGGTAGTAGAGCCCCATAGTATTTCTGCAGGCTTGGATTACCCAGGTATTGGCCCATTACATGCATTTTTGTATGAAAGCAAGCGAGGTACTTTTTTAAGTGCAACAGATGAAGAGGCATTGGCTTCCGCGTTTCATATATCACAGATTGAAGGCATTATACCTGCATTAGAGACTGCACACGCCTTTTCAGTATTGCCTAAATTAGGTTTGAAACCAACTGATGTGGTGGTGGTTTGTTTAAGTGGAAGAGGCGATAAGGATTTGGCAACCTATATGGAACATTTGTAATCGAACAGGAATTAAATAAAATAAAAATGAGATTTTTTAGGGCAAAATTCGAGCTAATAAAATCTTAATGAAAATATAAAGTATGGCAAGATTAGAAAATTTATTTAAAGCACAATCAAAGCGCGTTTTGAATGTATACTGTACAGCAGGATATCCTGATTTGAATAGTACATTACAGATCATGGAAAGCTTGCAAGAAAACGGCGCAAATATTATTGAATTGGGGATGCCCTATAGCGATCCATTGGCCGACGGAGAAGTGATTCAAAGAAGTAGTCTTCATGCATTGTCAAATGGGATGACCCTTAAAGTATTATTTGAACAATTACGAGAAATGCGCAAAACAATTCATATTCCGGTAGTATTAATGGGGTATATGAATCCAATATTACAATTTGGTTTTGAAGCTTTTTGTGCGCGCGCAAAGGAAGTAGGCGTTGATGGATTAATTTTACCTGATTTACCATTGTATGAGTTTGAAAACATCTATGGAAAAACGATAAAAGATAACGGACTAGATTTTATTTTCCTTGTTACCCCGGAAACGCCGGAAGAAAGATTAAGAAAATTAGATAGTTTAAGTTCAGGATTTTTATATGCAGTAAGTTCGTCTGCAACCACTGGTAAGGATAAGGATTTTACGCAAGTAGCACTTTACTTAAAAAGGCTGCAACAAATGAATCTGAAGAATCCAATATTAGTTGGATTCGGAATCAAGGATAAACAAAGCTTTGACGCAGTGAATGAATTTACCCAAGGGGCAATTATTGGATCAGCTTATATAAATGCTTTGGCAAAGGGTGAAGATGTTGGTGTAACAACAAAACAATTTTTAAATGGGGTTCTGGGTAATTAATTTAATATGAATACAGTTATCATTCAATATAATGCAGGTAATATTCAGTCCGTGTTGTACGCATTGGAAAGAATTGGTATGACAGCAGTGGTGACTGATGACCCAAGCTTGATACAATCCGCTGACAAGGTTATTTTCCCTGGAGTAGGGGAAGCGAGTACAGCGATGCAATATTTAAAGGAACGCAATTTGGATGTATTAATTACCGAGTTAAAACAACCCGTATTAGGTATTTGTCTTGGCATGCAATTGATGTGTAGGCATTCTGAAGAAAACAACACTTCTTGCTTAGGAATTTTTGATGAACAGGTTCAAAAGTTTACCACTTCCGAACCAACGCTTAAAATACCGCAAATGGGTTGGAATACTATTTGTGATTTAAAATCTGACTTATTTACCTCTGTTCCTGAAAATAGTTTCGCCTATTTTGTACATGGATATTATGCAACAATTGGTAAGCATACTATTGCCAAAACTGATTACATTCAAACTTATAGTGCTGCCTTGCAAAAAGATAATTTTTATGGCGTACAGTTCCATCCTGAAAAGTCGGCCTTGGTAGGAGAACAAATTATTAAAAACTTTATCGCACTTTAAACAAATCGCTTACATGCAAATTATACCAGCTATTGACATTATTGAAGGAAAGTGTGTCCGTTTAACGGAAGGCGATTATGCGCAAAAAAAAATATACAACGAAAATCCATTGGAAGTGGCAAAGGCTTTTGAAGGTATTGGTTTAATGCGCTTGCATTTGGTTGATTTAGATGGTGCAAAAGCAGGCGAGGTGGTGAATTGGAAAGTATTAGAAAAAATTGCAACGCAAACTTCATTGAAGATTGACTTTGGCGGGGGCATTAAAAAAGAAGCAACTTTAAAAATGGTGTTGGAATCGGGGGCTACTTATGCAACGATTGGAAGTTTGGCAGTTAAAAATCCGGAATTATTTCAGGAATGGATTTCGAGGTTTGGGGCAGAAGTGTTTATGTTAGGTGCTGATGTATTTGAAGAAAAAATCGCGATTGGCGGCTGGCTAGAAAAAACCAATATTACCGTATTTGATTTTATGAAAATGTATATGGACAAAGGGGTGAGTCAAATGTTTTGTACGGATATCCAAAAGGACGGAAAACTACAAGGACCATCCATTGCATTGTATGAAAAAATAATCAATCAATTTCCAAGTTTACATTTAATTGCGAGTGGCGGAGTCAGTTCCTTAGATGATTTAATTGAATTGGAAGAAATAGGCTGCAGTGCAGCAATAGTAGGGAAGGCGATTTATGAAAATAAAATAACAATTAGTGATTTAGCCAATTTCAATTAATTGGCGCAATTAAAAAAAATTACATGTTAACCAAACGAATCATACCCTGTTTAGATATCAAAGATGGCCGCACTGTCAAAGGGGTCAACTTTGCCGAATTGCGGGATGCAGGAGATCCGATTGAATTAGCTGCGCTATATGCATTACAAGGCGCGGATGAATTGGTTTTTTTGGACATCACAGCAACGGTAGAAAAAAGAAAAACCTTAAGTGAATTAGTCAATAAAATCGCACATAAAATTAATATCCCATTTACCGTGGGCGGGGGGATAAAAACCGAGGAAGATGTGAGCGTATTATTGCAAAATGGGGCAGATAAAATTTCTATAAATACTGCAGCTTATATAGATTCTACTATTATTAAAAGCTTTGCAAAAAACTTTGGAAGTCAATGTGTGGTTTTGGCGATTGATACTAAATGTGAAGCAGATGGTAAATGGTATGTGTATTTAAATGGGGGGCGTCAAAAAACAGATACCTTAACTACGGAATGGGCAAAAAAAGCGGTGGATTTAGGGGCCGGTGAAATATTGTTGACTTCTATGAATCATGATGGCACGAAACAAGGGTTTGCATTAGATATTACCGCAACGCTATCCGCTACCTTGCCTGTACCTATTATTGCTTCAGGCGGTGGCGGGGAGTCGGCGCATTTTTATGATGTTTTTACTACTGGGAAAGCGGATGCGGCATTAGCAGCGAGTATATTTCATTATAAGGAATTAGCAATACCTGATTTGAAAAAATATCTAAATAATAAAGGCATCCCTATTCGGTTATAAGTTTACCTCAAACCAAAACTTTAATTAATTTTAATTATGAATATCAATTTTACAAAATATGCCGATGGCTTAGTGCCTGCGATCATTCAAGATACCAATACTAAAAGTGTATTGATGCTGGGTTTTATGAATCAAGCGGCAGTGGATGCGACTATTTCACTAAAGAATGTTACCTTTTTTAGTCGTTCAAAGAATAGGCTATGGACCAAAGGAGAGGTGAGTGGCAATTTCTTGCAATATATAAGTATGGCACTTGATTGCGATCAGGATACTATACTGATTCAAGCGGTTCCATTAGGCCCAGTCTGTCATACTGGGACAAGGACTTGTTGGGGGGAGGATGCAGAAAATGATTTTTCATTTCTACATCAATTGGAGGAAATCATTAAATCACGTAAAAATGCAGACCCCTCAAGTTCCTATGTAGCTAGTTTATTTTCGAAGGGGATTAATAAAATTGCGCAAAAAGTAGGAGAGGAAGCTGTTGAATTAGTCATAGAAGCCAAAGACGATGATGCTAAGTTATTTTTAGATGAATCGGCTGATTTATTATTCCATTATCTGATTTTATTGCAAGCTAAAGGTTACCAGCTTAGCGATATCGCAAAAGTTTTAAAACAAAGACATCAAAGTTAAATTACTTATATTTACATTTCAATTTTTTAAATGATACCTATGAAAAAATGGATAATTGGTTTTTTAGTAATGTGTATTTATACAAATGTAAGCGCACAAGGAATTGTTATTAATGGAGAATTAAAAAATTTACCAGATAGTACGGTAGTGACTTTATTAGATGGAATGGGAAATAAGGAAGTAGCATCAGTCAAGGCTATAGGCGGAAAATTTGTATTAAAAGCAAGTACTAATTTTACTAGTATTTTTATTGTAGGATTTAGTGGCTTGCAAGCAAAACTCCCTTTATTTATTAATAATGAAAAAATAAGTATCGCTGGAGATATTCAATCTCCAAATAATATTCAATACCAAGGCTCACCAAGTCATGCCGTATATCAATCCTACATGGCGGTGATGAATCCGAAGATGGAAGCTTATTTCAAAAATTTATCGGCAGTGCAAGGAGAGAAAAATGAAAAAACGAAGGACTCCATATCGAAAATTGCAGAAAGTCAGTCCAAAGATTTAATTTTTACTTATGAAAATATGAGTAGAATTAATAAGTCATCCCCTGTAACTACCTTCTTCTTATTTCAATATGCGAATATATTTCCATCGGTTAAAGATCAATTGGCTACCTACTACGATATGCTACAAGGAGATGCCAAAACGGGTCCTTTTGCTGATGTTATTAGTAAAACTTTAACCTCAAGTAGTTTTGGAAAAATTGGATCTGCCATGCCCAATTTCATACAAAATGATGTGAATGGCAAACCGGTTAGCTTAGCCTCATATAAAGGGAAATATGTATTGGTTGATTTTTGGGCAAGCTGGTGTGGACCTTGTCGCGCTGAAAATCCAAATGTGGTTAAGGCATATAATACTTTTAAGTCAAAAAACTTTACCATATTAAGTGTTAGCTTAGATAATAGTAAGGATAAGTGGTTAGATGCAATTAAAAAAGATGGATTGACTTGGACCCATGTAAGTGATTTAAAATATTGGAAAAATGAGGTGGCTGTTCAATTCGGCATTGAAAGTATTCCAGCAAGTTTCATTTTAGATCCTGCAGGAAAAATTATCGCAAGAGATTTAAGAGGTGCTGACTTAAGTGCATTTTTAAGCAAGACGCTTAAGTAAAATAATGCTCAATATTTATTTTACATAAAAAGAAAAAGCCTTGAATCACTTCAAGGCTTTTTTGTATTCGGTTTCTTCAAAGCCTAATAAAATGACTTTGTCATTCAAAGTTATTAGTGGGCGTTTAATGATGGAAGTTTTTTCGATCATTAAATCAATGGCTGCTTTTTGTGTAGTTATTTTAGCCTGTTCGTTGGGCGGGAGTAGTCGCCAAGTCGCACCCTTTTTATTGACTAATGCTTCCCAGCCGACTTGTTTGCACCAATCGGTGAGTAAAGTGTTTGTAATGCCTAGTTTTTTGTAATCATGAAATACGTAGGCAATTTTTTTTGCTTTTAACCAGTCTAATGCTTTTTTGACTGTGTTACAATTAGGGATTGCATATACTTTTAATTCGCTCATTTGAATTACTTTATATATTTTTTTGCTAACCAGCTTTCTGCTAATGGTTGCAACCATTGTGCTTCCATCTCTGCTTTGTTATTGACTAAATTATTAAAATACAAGCTATCATTGGTTAATAAACCATTCTCAATCGCATAGCCTACTTGTGCCAATGGGATGGTTTCTACTTTGTTCTTTACCCAAAATGCGAGTAATTCTCTATTAAACATTTGTAATTGAAATCTCTTTTCTATTTCTTTAATAATATGTACTGAACTATCTGTGCTACATCCGCCCACGGTGGTATGCGATTCATCCGCCATTAGCACAATGAACTGCCCATATAAAATAGTAGCAAACCCTTTTACATTTGCGCCGTGGCTTTTCCATATATCTGTAAAGTCCTCTAAGATGGTTTCAATTTCAAAAATTTCACTCATGCTAAATAATCGGTTGGATTGGTAGATCCATACCTTAGATTGTGGATGAAAATTTGCTGGAAAAATATTGGGTAAGTGTACTTTCATAGTCATTATATTATTTGATTGCTTGTGCAATTATTTCTGCGATATCTAAAACAGCAGGGTCATTTTTATTTTCGGCCACTTTTAATCCATCGGATAACATGGTATTACAAAAAGGGCAGGCACTTGCCACAAAATCAGTGGCCGTTGCTCTTGCTTCTTCCGCACGCTCTGTATTAATTCTCTTTTCTCCTTTTTCTTCTTCTTTGAACATTTGTGCACCACCTGCACCACAACATAAACCCTTTGATTTACATCTTTTCATTTCCTTTAACTCCATATCTAAACTTTCCAATACTTTTCTTGGGGCTTCATAAATTTCATTTGCCCTGCCTAAATAACAGCTATCATGGTAAGTAATTGATTTTCCTTTCCATTCATTGCTATCAGTAAATTTAATTTTTCCTTGTTCAATTAATTCTTGTAAAAATTGGGTATGATGAATCACATCATAGTTACCACCCAATTCGGGGTATTCGTTTTTTAAAGTATTAAAACAGTGTGGACAGGTGGTTACAATTTTTTTGATATTGTAGCCATTCAAAATTTGAATATTTTGATAAGCCATCATTTGGAACATGAATTCATTACCAGCGCGCCTTGCAGGATCGCCAGTACATGCTTCTTCTTTTCCTAAAATTGCATATTTAACACCTGCTTTATTTAAAATGGTCGCAAAAGCCTTTGTAATTTTTTGCGCTCTTTGGTCAAAGCTGCCAGCACAACCTACCCAAAATAAAATTTCAGGTTGTTCGCCACTCGCCATCATTTCCGCCATTGTAGATACCTTCATAAAATTATTTTTATGCCTTTGTCCATGCATCACGGTCATCTGGAGAAAACTTCCATGGTGCAAAATTATTTTCTATATTACTAAACATACTATTCCATTCCTGCGGTGCATTACTTTGTTCCATTACAAGAGACCTTCTTAATTCAATGATAATGTCCAAGGGGGATATACTAATCGGACATTCCGTTACACAAGCATTACAGGTGGTACAGGCCCTTAATTCCTCCACTGTAATATAATCATGTAATAATGTTTTGCCATCTGGGACAAAGACTTTGTTTAGTTCTATATTTTTAGAGATGGTTTCAATTCGATCTCTGGTGGCCATCATTATTTTACGGGGACTTAATAACTTGCCTGTGCTATTAGCAGGGCAAGCATCCGTACATCTGCCACATTCTGAACAACTATAAGCGTCCATTAAATTTTTCCAACTCAATTCTGTGGCTTCCTTTGCACCAAAGCTTTCGGGGGCGGCTGTATTTGTTGGGGCCAACTCAGGTTGCATGGCATACAACACTTCATTTTGTATATCAGGCATATTATGGATCGTCCCACTAGGAATCAGTGGTGCATAGTAGGCATTTGGGAATGCTAAAACAATGTGCAAATGTTTTGAGTAAGGTAAATAATTCATAAAAGCGTAAATGCCAATAATATGAATCCACCAGGCTGTCTTTTCAACAAAAAACAATTGATCCTGATCAAAATTAGCCGTTAACCAGGGGGTAAAATTTTTCGATATAATAAAGCTTACTTCATGATCGGCCGCATTCATCAACAGGAATAAGCCCATCAATAAAATTTCAATAATCAAAATATAATTAGCATCGGAGCGCGGCCATCCTTCCAAATCCTTACTGATAAATCTTTTTAATTTAATAATATTTCTTCTAATCAAAAAAATCACACATGCAATAGTGACTAGTAAAGCTAAAATTTCAAATGTGTTTATTAAAAAAGTATAAAACTCACCCAAGCTTTCTGAAAATACACGATGCGTTCCAAAAATACCATCCACAATAATTTCAAGTAATTCAATATTAATGATAACGAATCCGATGTAAACTATTAAATGCAATACCGCTACAATTGGTTTTTGAAACATCTTTTTTTGACCCAAGGCCAATAAAATTACATTTCGCCATCTTTGTCCAGGGTGGTCATTTAAATGAGTGGCTTTCCCTAATAGTATACTACGCCTGATGCGCAATATTTTTTGTGCAAATATCCCAAAGGACAGGATGGTCAAGAGACAAAAAATGATTTCAGAAATTAAACCCATGGTGTATTATTTCGCTGTTAGGGATCTACAAATTTAACCCATTTATAAAGTTATCGGGAGTAACTAGGCATTAATTTTTCTAAATTAATAGTAAAGCCATTGGCTACTCCATTTGCCATTGCTGAGGATAAGGGTGGGGGCTGGAAATTTGATCGCATTTAGTACAAAAAACAAGGATTTTACCCATTTTTTTCGGGTAGGAATTTTCTCAAAATCAACATCTAAGGAAATGTACCATTGTTGGTAGCGTTTGATATCATCACGAATTATATCGCCATTGGGACTGGGCCAATTATTCCCATATCCACCAAACATATTGTCCGCGCCATAACCAACTGCAATGTTCAACCATTTGGGTACAGGCAATTGGTTGTTGAAGTCATGTAAATTGGCACTTAGCCAATAGGTTTGTGCATTATAATCTTTGAATAATCTTTCGGTAAATACGGATCCAAAAAATTGGTTGGTTCGATCCTGCAACTGCTTGTCACTATATTTATTATAATGTGCACTAAATTTAAGTCGTACCCTTTGTTTTTTCCATAACAATTCCTGGCCCATCCAAAGTCCAACGCCAATGGTATTACTTCCTATGTCAGACCAGCTCCAGCCCCATTGGCTGGAATAACCATCAAGTGTTTCAATAACAGTTTGGTAAGCTAATCCTGAAAATCCAGCCAACAAAACTGCTTTTTTGTGACTTAGGCCTGCCCATTCCCAGGTCCTATAACTTAATCTTGCTAAACTATATGCAGTAAATACATGTCCTACTTTATCTATATCCAACCATTCGCCTGCGTCATTGTAATAATGAAAACTACTTTTAGGGTATCCAGCATACCAAATTTTATTTAAACCGATCATGGAAGTGCCATAGCCCAGCCCTTGAAGAGAAGTAACTAAACGCAATCTTTTTTTAAAGTTGATGGGGTTGTTCGCGAAATTTGTATCTAAACTGGGTTCACTTTTTGTATGAGCGATAGTAATTATTATACTTGAATCCGCAGGTTGACCCATACCCATTTTGGCAATTAAAAACAGGGAAATAAATAAGAATGTAATTAACTTCATGTTATTATATATCAAATTTAAACATTAAAACTAATAATCCTCCTTTGCGAATTGGTGGATTTGTAATTATTGCTTAAAATTGCCATTAAACAAGGAACTATGAGTGAAATGATTGAATTGAATGTACAGCGCTGGTTATCCGGAAATTATGATGCGAATACAAAACAAATCATTCTTGGTTTACAAGCGAATAACAAAGAAGAATTACAAGATTCATTTTATAGGAATTTGGAATTTGGTACTGGTGGATTAAGGGGAATTATGGGGGTAGGTACCAATCGAATTAATAAGTACACGATTGGTATGGCGACACAAGGCTTTTCCAACTATTTACTTAAAACATATCCGAACGAATCAATAGCTGTTGCCATTGGACATGATAGTAGAAATAATTCCCGATATTTTGCAGAAACCACAGCCCAAGTATTTGCCGCGAATGGGATTAAAGTGTTTTTGTTTGAAGCTTTAAGACCAACCCCTGAATTAAGTTTTGCCATTAGACAACTTAAATGTAAAGCAGGAGTGGTTTGTACCGCATCCCATAATCCTAAGGAATACAATGGCTATAAAGCTTATTGGGATGATGGCGGTCAACTAGTACCGCCGCATGATAAAAATGTAATTAGTGAAGTTGAACTAATTCAAAAAGTAGATGAGGTTAAGTGGTCAGGTGGCGAGCATAATATACAATTGATGGGGGAAGCAATGGATCAGGATTATATCAAAATGC
>JBIIRW010000001.1:0-67514 GCA_044341385.1 Sediminibacterium sp.
AGGTAAGTACTTCTTATTTTTTGATGACTAACTTGTCATGTGTTCTGCGCACTTTTTTAGCATTTACTAAATAATCGTTTGCTGCGTCGCGGTAACCTAATGTTAAAGCAACTGCGCTATGCAATCCTAATTCTTTTAATCCTAAAACTGCATCAACTGCATCAGGTGCAAATCCTTCCATAGGTGTAGCGTCTACTTGTTCAGCAGCAGCTGCAACTAAACCAAAACCTAATGCAAGATATGTTTGCTTATCTGCCCATACTCTTGCTTGTTCTGGCGTTAAGTTTTTTAATGAACCGTTGATATAACCTGCAAAATCATTTAATGATTCAACTGGAACACCTCTTTGTTCCGCAATGTCTTGCATGTATTCTGCTACTTCTTTTTCAGTAACATTATTCCAAGCAGCAAAAACAATTACTGCAGAACCATCAACAACCTGAGATTGATTATAAAAAGCAGGTTGTAATTTCTTTCTAGTTTCTTCATCTTCCACCACAATAATGGTGTAAGGCGTTAAACCAAAAGCACTTGGCGCCAAACGAGTTGCCTCAATAATGGTGTTTAATTTGTCCGCAGGAATCTTATTCCCGTTCATTTTTTTAACAGCATAACGCCATTCTAAAGCTTCTATTAATTTCATATTTTATTTAATTTCAATGTTTGAACATTAAAAGTAAACTTTAAATCTAGGACTACCAAATTTCTTTATAATAACATCACATCTGAACCCATGAAACTTTCTTAATTTTAAGCTGATTAATTTCAACATATACATAGATAAAATAAACAATATGAAACGTTTCCCTTTAGTAATGATGATGGTATGTTTTGCTGTATTGCAATTAAATGCACAATTCAGTTTATCCTCTAAAAAGGATGAAGCACCTAATTTTTTTATCATCACTACTGACGGTTTAAGATGGCAGGAACTTTTTAACGGTATGCAAGATGACATTGTAAATCAAAAAAAATTCCATCGTGGGGATAGTAATTATTTGTTTAATAATTATGGTGGTGCAACTTCAGAAGTACGTCGTGAAAAATTAATGCCCTTTTTTTGGAATACAATTGCAACCCAAGGACAGATTTATGGCAACCGAAACAAAAATAATAAAGTAGATGTAGCCAATGACCAATGGTTTTCCTATCCTGGCTATAATGAAATATTGACGGGTTATTTTGATACAGCTATTCAAAGCAATGACTATCCGCCGAATCCAAATAGTAATTTGTTTGCTTATTTAAATAAACAGGATGCCTATAAAAATAAAATTGCTGCCTTTGCTGCATGGAATGCATTTGATCGCATCTTAAATGAGAAAGTATCTGGGTTTCCGGTGATTAATAGTAGTGAACCCATTTCATCAATATTAAAAGATGAAAAATCTATTTTAATTTCAAATATGCTGCGTGATTCTTATCAACCATGGCGCGAAACAGAATGTTTGGACGTATTTACTTATTATCAAGCAATGCATTATTTAAATACAAAAAAACCAAAAGCGATGTTTATTAGTTTTGGTGAAACAGATGAATGGGCGCATGATGGTGCATACAATCATTATTTAGATGCTGCACATAAAGTGGATATGTGGATTAAAGAAATTTGGAATTGGGCACAAGCAACCCCTGGCTATAAGGACAATACTTATATATTAGTTACAACCGATCACGGTCGTGGTTTCGTAGACCGTTGGACAAGTCATGGCGCAAAAGTACCAGGTGCGTCAAGTATTTGGTTTGCTTTATTAGGACCTGATGTAAAAAAAATAGGACCCTTGGGTGAACAAACAAAGGACCAACAATTATTCCAAAAGCAATTAGCCGCCACCATTACCAAATTAATTGGCCAGCCCTTTAAAGCAGAACACCCCATTGGAGATCCTATATATTAAATATGCAACTGATTTTATTGTAACTTTACATTCAAATAGATGATTTTATATTAATGTTATACCAAAAAACCATACGGAAGTTTATAGCGCTAGCGATGCTGGTGGTTTTTGCATTTAGTATAACGCCCCAAAAATCGATTCATGATTTAGTTGCCAAGCATATCGACCCAACAAGCTGTTCGGTACATAAGGATTTGCCCATTGAACAAATCGAAAAAGCAGACCTTCATTGCACATTCGATTTTCAAGTAGCGACTACGCCTTTCACAGCGTATGATTTTAGTATCATCTTACAACCACCATATGTTGCGCAAACGCGTAATATAATTTTTATAGCAGCACCAATTTCTCAGCTTACTATTATTTCTGATTCACGTGGTCCCCCATCTATTTTTTGTTAGTATTTATTAAACAATCATCACCTACTTAAAGTATAAGTAGGCTGTATTGTATTATTTATCACAAAAAATTAGTTATGAGAAAATATATATATTTATTCTTTTTATTAAGTTCGGGTCTCTTTTATACTTGTATGTTAGATGCACAAGTATATACATTAACGGGTAAGGTATTGGATAAGGCAACAGGGAAATCATTGCCAGGGGCAAGTGTGTATTTGCCAGAAATTAAAAAAGGCACTATCGCCAATAAAGAGGGCGTTTTTATACTCAATATAGAATCAGGATCGCATGTAATGGAAATTAGTTATGTTGGATATGCGACGGATGTGGAGAACATTAGGCTGGATAAAAGCACCACACAAAATTTTTATTTAAATAGTTCGGTATTAGAGGGGGGCAATGTCATTGTAACTAGTTTTTTAAGAGCCACTTCAACTCGGAGAACGCCTACGCCTGTTACCATTATTAAAAAAGAGGAACTATTTAGAGGGGTAGCAACAAATTTAATTGACGCCTTATCTAAAGTGCCAGGTGTTTCGCAAATAACCACAGGTCCTGCTATCTCAAAACCCATTATTCGTGGATTAGGTTATAACAGAGTAGTGGTGATGAATGATGGAATTCGTCAGGAAGGACAACAGTGGGGAGATGAACATGGTATTGAAATAGATGAATACAATGTAAGCAGGATAGAGGTTTTAAAGGTTCCAGCCTCTTTAATTTATGGGTCAGATGCGTTGGCTGGTGTTATTAATATTATTTCAAATGTTCCAGTAAGTGAGGGGGTGATAAAAGGAAATTACAGTTCAAATTATCAAACGAATAATAAATTATTTGGTAATCATTTTGATATAGCTGGAAACAAAAAAGGATTATTATGGGGATTTAATTTAAGTCAAAAACAAGCTGGAGATTATAAAAACAAATACGATGGAAATGTTTTCAACTCCAGATTTTTTGAACGCAATGGCGGGGGTTATGTTGGATTAGATAAAAATTGGGGTTATTCAATGCTTTCATTTAGTAATTTTTATCAAAACTTAGGTATCGTTGAAGGAGATCGTGCTGATGATGGTCAATTTATAATGATGAAGGATGTAAACGGCGTTGCAGAAGAAATGATTGTGGGCGAAGAAGATTCAAAAAGCTTTACGCCAAATGCGCCGATGCAAAAAATCCAACACACAAAATATACACTCGATAATAATATCAAGATTGGCAACGATCGATTGAAAGCCACCTTTGGATTACAAAGAAACCAAAGAATGGAATTTGGTAATGTGTTAGACTTAAATGAGAAAGAATTGTATTTTGATTTAAATACATTTAATTATGCAGTACAATACTTAAAGGAAGAAAAAAATAATTGGAAAAATACCTATGGCGTCAATGGGATGCAGCAAAAAAATACGAACAAGGGGGAAGAAGCATTAGTACCTGATTATAATAGCTTTGATATTGGTGCATTTTATTACACGCAAAAAAGAACGGATAAAACAAGTTGGAGTGGGGGATTGCGTTATGATCAAAAATGGATGAATTATATTAATCCTGCACAAGATGATAATAAAGAAAGTAATAAGAAGTTCAGTAATATTTCAGGGGCTATTGGTGTAGCACATGATTTAAGTGAAAAGCTTACTATAAAATTTAATATTGCGCGCGGGTTCCGCGCGCCAAACATGGCCGAACTTGCTTCCTTTGGTGCGCATGAGGGAACCAACAGATTTGAGTATGGCAATGAAGCATTAATTTCTGAAAAAAGTTTACAATTTGATGCTGCATTAGAATGGAACAATGAACACATGAGTATTGCGGGCAATGTCTTTTATAATACAGTGAAAGATTATATTTTTTATCAAAAATTAACAGCAAAATCAGGCGGGGACTCCATTATTGTTGAAAATGGAGATGATTTGTATGCATTTGCATTTAGACAAAAAGATGCACACTTATATGGTGCAGAATTAAATGTTGATTTTCATCCACATCCGTTAGACTGGCTGCATGTAGAAAACAGTTTGAGTTTAATACGTGGACAATTTAAAGAAGCCCTAGATGGATCAACTAATTTACCAGGTATACCAAGTGCAAGGTTATTATCGGAAATCAGAATTGAAATGTTTAAGAAATCCAAAGCCATCCGAAATAGCTTTATCAATTTTCAATTAGATAATGTGTTTGCCCAAAACAATCCATTTGTAGGGTATAATACCGAAACGGTTACATCTGCATACACCCTTTTAAATATTGGTTTTAGTACACAAGTGCAGCATAAAAATAAAACATTATTCAGTGTTTCACTCGTTGGTCAAAACATGGCTGATGTTGCTTATCAAAACCATTTGAACCGTTTAAAGTATGGTCCTATGAATGAGGCCACTGGTCGCATGGGCGTTTTTAATATGGGACGAAACTTTAGTTTAAAAATAAATGTGCCTTTGCAGTTTAATAAAGCGAGTGCCATTAATTAAAATCTTATTTTTCGAAATTAAAAAGGGGAATGATATTTATCATTTCCCTTTTTAATTAATAAACTATAATGGTAATAATTTTTAATAAATTTGTATCTTTGTAATGAATTTATTCTTCGGTTCAAGTTTCTACCGCAAGCGTTTATATAAGTTAAATTCCTGTTATAAATATTTAAGCTAATAAAACACATGAAAACAAGAGCAACATTATCTAGCGCGGCAACTTTATTAGTAATTGTATTATTTAGCGGCATGCTTCAAACCGCCAATGCGCAAAAAGTATTTGCTACTAAATCAGGACAAATATATTTTAATGCAACAGGTGCGTTGGTTAAAATTGCAGCAGTCAATAATCAGGTGGATTCAAAATTTGTGGATGCCACAGGACAAATTATTTTTGGCGTATTAATTAAAGGTTTCAAGTTTGAGAATCAACTAATGGAGGATCATTTTAATGAAAATTATATGGAATCTACGCAGTTCCCAAAGGCGGATTTTAAAGGCTACATCACTAATATTAAAGAAATCAACTTTTCAAAGGATGGGGCTTATCCTATTCAAGTGGAAGGGACTTTAACCATACATGGGGTTGCCCAAAAAACCACGACCAAAGGAACACTAACTTTAGCGCAAGGCAAGCCTACTCTTGAGGGTGAGTTTAATGTTAAGATCAAGGATTATGGGATATCAGGAATGTATATTGGAGATAAAATTGCCAATGTTGCTGTTATCAAATTGAATTGTAAATATTAATATCTTTAGTATTAAAATACCCATTATGTTTAAATTGCATACCAGTTTACTTTTTTTATGCATTTTAGGAATGCAGCTGAAAGCAACAGCACAAACTATTGATTTATTTGCTGAAACTCCCACTACCGTTACTAAGGATATTGCTACGGGAATTTTTAAAACCACACGAATCGTCAATGGACAATCTATTGAAAATGTAGGGGCGGGTATTTTAGACTTTAAAATTATGCATCGTTTTGGAGCTATTAATCAAGGAGGCTATGAATTTTTTGGTTTGGATCAGGCTACCATGCGAATTGGTTTGGATTACGGCATTACCAAAAACTTAATGATTGGAATAGGACGTAGTACATTTCAAAAACAATTTGATGGCTTTGTAAAATATAAAGCATTAAGTCAACAAACCGGCGAACGCAATATTCCTTTAAGTATTAGTTATGTAGGAAGTACTATTTATAAATCATTGAAGGATGCCACGACTACTTATCAACCCTATGTTTCAGACAAGTTTTCATTTGCGCATCAAATTTTATTTGCTCGAAAATTCAATGATTATTTTTCATTACAGTTAACGCCAACCCTTTTACATTACAATATTGTAGAAAATGTAAATATCCCCAATGATTTTTATTCTTTTGGGATTGGCTTCAGACAAAGAATCAGTAAGCGCGTGAATATTACTACCGAGTATTTTTATCGTATTGATAAATTAGATGGCTACTACGATCCTTTGTCAGTGGGTGTTGACATTGAAACAGGCGGCCATGTGTTTCAGTTACATGTAAGTAATTCGACAGGTATGACGGAGCGTACTTTTATCAATGAAACAGCAGGTAGCTGGGGCAAAGGTGATTTACGATTTGGATTTAATATCTCCAGGGTGTTTACGCTAAAAAAGCCGAAGGAGTTGAAGAACTTAAAGTTTTAAAAGGCAAGCAATTAGAATAAAGTAAGAAGAATTAGTAAAAATTTAGAATTGTGGTATTTTTAAATATAATATACTGTTCATTTACTCGACTGAATAAAACCAAAAAGTTATGTCTACAAAAAATAAAATAATTATTGTAATTGCTTTAATAACAGCTATTGCTTTTAGTGCGTACTATTATATTTTTATTTATTCAAGCAATAATCATCGACAAGTACAATCTGAAACAGCAATCGCAATTACATCAGATTCATTAGTAGCAAAATACCAGGCCGATGAAAAATTAGCCAATAGCTTATATTTAAATAAAGCAGTAGCCGTTACAGGCAACCTTTTAAGTATTGATAAAAATCAGGAAGGAAAAACAACCCTTGTTATTGGTCGTAGCGAATCATTTTCCAATGTATCTGTAACCATGTCTAGTGACGCCCCCATTACAAAAAAAGTAGGCGCCCCAATCACCATCAAAGGCTTATGCACTGGCGCTTTAAGCGATGTAGTTATTACAGATGCGGCGGTGGAGTAGAAGGGATTACAAAAGTTTATCAATTACAAGGTTGAAATAAAATCATTAATCGTAAGTATTGAAGTTTTTTTATAATGCTTTAAAATTAATAAATCATTATCACCAGTAATTAAATAGTCAACGTCTCCGTCAATAGCTAGAGATAATAAAAAATTATCTTTAACATCTCTAGATACATTAACAATTGAAAAAACTTTTACAAACAAAGCTTTTTCATTAATAATTTCAACTAAAATTTTGATATTTAAATCGTTGAAATAACGTACGAACTTTTCTCTGTGGACTACTTCTAAAAATTCATCAAATAATTCATCGCTGAAAACGACCAGATATTTATCAGAATTAAGAAAATGATCCAGCTTGTTAAAATCGTTTGTTATTAAAAAACTAATCCAAAGATTGGTATCAATGATTATCCGTTTTATTTTTATTGACATAACGCTTTGTTCTAACCAACTCAACTTCTTTTGTAATTTCTTTTAATGAAGGAGCAGTTTTTGCATTTGAACGAAGGTTATTTAAAACAGATTGTAAGCTTTTATTTGGTCTCCTTTTGATGGATATCAAATTTTGCTTTTCCATATCTTTTAAAATAATGTCAGCTTTAGGGTTCAATATGTTCACTTGAATGGTGTTCATTAATCAAATTTAAAGATAATTCAGCCAGCTTATTAATTTTGTTTGATTTACTAATATCAATTTGTAATGTACAAGTCTAAGACATTTGATAATCATGTATTAACCTCCCCCTTTTGGGGTACAAATGAATTGAAATCGCAAAAACCGCATCATTAAACCGCTAACTCTGGTGGGAAACCAGGAAAAAGCGACCCAAAAAACCTAAAATTCAGAATACTAGATAGGCATCTTCTCCAAGTAAATTCAGCTGTAAAACCTATTATACAGCCTCCGAAATAAGCCCCAAAATCGAAGCCAAGTCCGTGCAACCTATTATAGGTCAATAAATTGCTATAAATCATATAGTTTGCTTACTTTTAAGGCAGAGCAACCAGCCCCCGATGCTGCTAAAAAGAGCCATTAATTAACCTCCAATTTTAGGTGGATAATAATAATTAGAATAAATTTGTTATATACTGATAAACCTTTGTCTTTTAGTCATTTGCATGTCAAAAATGTGACTAAGAAAGGCGAAGCATTATAAAAAATTATAATATACCAACAAGGTAAGCAATACCTAAAATCATAAAATTAAATTATGAACGTTTTAAAAATTTCAAAAAAAGTAAAATTATTTATCACTTTAGCTTCGATAAGCTTGTTTATGGGTTGTGCAAAGTCGGGATATAACGAAGTGATGGTTTACAATAATAATTTTAAATCAGGATCAACCGATAAGTTAACGGGTGCTATCTTATATAAAAACAATGGCGAGTATTTAATTGGTCGTTATAATAAAAATGGGTTTACCATTAATCTAGATAACTTACCAGCGCATCAGGCTATTGAAATTATCGCAGAACCGCGCTTTCATGATAGTTGGGATGGCAACAATAATTATGGTGGAATAGATGGTCCAGATATTTGGAATATCAATATGGATGGAACAACGGTGTTAAATGCAACTTTTTCTAATACACCATGTAATTCAATTTATTGTTTGTATCAATCTTACCCTGCAGATTATGGTTTAATCAATAATCCACCTAAAACTGGTGCTTATATGGATATTGCAGGTATATGTCATATGACAGATGTATTTAAAACTTCAGTATATAAAATTGATAAAACAATAAAACATAGTGCTTCAAAAGTAACTATAAGTTTTAAAGATTTGTTGGTTCAAAAAAATGTTGCGGATCAAATGTGCGATGAATCATGGTCTATGGGAAGTTTAATTATCAAAATAATTAACACACCAGAGTAAGTATTTCAAGCAATCAATTTTGCGAAATATTCATACAATTTTAATTGTAAAAAATAAATGAAGTTACACTTTCCCACTATTAACCAATTTGTATCATTATTGATATTCAGTATAACCAATGCTGTTTTTCAATTAATGGTTATCCCAATATTAGTACATCATATTAATGCTGAAAAGCTAGGCGTTTATTTTTTAGCATTATCCTTTGGTTCACTCATTGCCATATTTGTTAATTACGGCACCATGCAAACAAGTATGGTTGAGATAAAAAAGGCAGTAACAATGGAAGATAAAAAACAGATTATTGCAAATACTATGGCAATTCGTTTTATACCCTTACTTGTTGCTATAGTTATCGTATCAACTTTACCCATCTTTATAAAAAATGGGGTGTATTATTTTATGATTCTTCCTATGATATTAGCGGAGTTTATCAATCCTCAATTTTATTTAATAGCGACCTATAATATCAATAAGTATACATTCATCAACTTATTTTTTAGGCTCTTATTATTATTGGTTATTTATATAATGAGAGATAGTGATTATATCATCCAAATCAGTTTACTCGGAACCGGAATAGTCATGTTATTATTGAATACCTTTTATTTAAAAAAAGTATTTTTTCAAGAAGGACTTTCTGAATATTATCCCTCAACAGAAAAGTTAATCCAATTATTAAAAACAAATAGCTTGGTATTGGGCAATGGCTTAACGGTTCATTTGCAACAGTCATTATTTTTGTTTGCAATACCTTCATTTGTTACCCCATTGTATTTATCAGCCTATGGTTTTGTAGATAAACTTATCTCAAGTTTTAGGATGTTGGTAAATGCATATGGATCGGCGGTGATGCCTCATGCGGCAGGTACTCATCAATTAGGTTTTGAACAATGGAAGCGTTTAAAAAAGCAACAAAATATTTTATTATCAACTTTTTGTTTAGTGATTGGTGGAATCATGTTTCTTTTCCCCGAACAATTATTGACGCTGCTACTCATGGGCAAGCATGAAAATAATTTAGCTTTTTTCATGCAAGTACAGCAATTGATAAAAATCATAAGTATTGTTCCAATGTTAATCGCATTAAATGTTTTAAATGTAACCGAAATATTTTTAGAAAAAAAATATGCTTCCTACTTTGGTGCAGGTGTTTTTATATTATTTATTTCATTATTAAGTATTGATGCATTTCAGTTAGGATTGGATTCCCAATACGTAGGATATTATCCATTGCTCATTGAAGCAATAGCGTTGGCAACATCATTTTTTATTGTACAACGAATTAGGTTTGCAAAGAGTTAGTCTATTTTTATTGTTATTTATTCTCCCATTTGCAATCAAAGCACAAACTGATTTCAAGGATGATAGTTATATCCTAATAAAAAAATTGTGGGAAGATAGTTCAAGATATGAAGCTATCAAGTTGTATAAAAAGGACAGTATACGAATAAGATGGGTACCCTTCTTAAATAAATTACAATATGTACAAGCGCATCCTTATAATTGGAATGATGGTGCAATGGTGCCTTCAAAAGGTTGGCAACAATTGATTAGGGCAGGTGTAAATGCGCAATGGAAATTTGTTGAATTACAAATAGCCCCAGAAATGGTATTAGCACAAAACCAATTGTTTGATGGCTTGCCTTTAGATGCGGACGAGGTTTTGTGGCGCGATTATTATCGTTTTTATAATTTTATAGAGTTGCCTGAACGCATGGGAGATAAACCCTATAACAAAAGCGCTTGGGGGCAATCTTTTATTAAGTTACATTATAAAAATTGGCAGGTAGGCATTTCAAATGAAAATAAATGGTGGGGTCCAGCACAACGTAATGCTTTATTGCTTTCAAATACAGCTGCAGGTTTTCCGCATATTACATTAGGAACTAGCAAACCCGTGAGTTCCAAAATTGGGGAATTTAATATAGAACTAATTGCAGGCAAATTAACAAATGGTGGTTGGGCGCCGCCTAGTACATTTATGCCCCTGCGTGGAAATCCATTATATGTTCCAAAGGAGAATCACCAACGAATTATTAATGGAATAAACATAAGCTATCAACCAAAGTGGGTGCCTAATTTAAATATTGGTTTCGAACAAACCTATATGCAGTATGAAAAGGATATGAACCATTGGACCAGTTATATACCGGGTAAAAATATTTTTTACAATATTCCAGATGATGGCTTAAATCAACCAATAATCCTCACGGCATTTTATTTTAATTATTTGATGCCTGAAGCAAACACTACACTATATGGTGAAGTAGGTTGGAATTTACAAAGAACAAGTTTGAGAAATTGGGTATTGCAACCTGATAAAGGATACGCAAGTACTTGGGGAATTAAAAAAATATTCACCAATTCCAACAAACATTATTGGGAATTATTAGGGGAACTTACACAGGTACAATTATTAACACGTGCCGAACAATTTAGTAATGGAATACCTACTAGCTGGTAT
Organism: Sediminibacterium sp.; assembly: GCA_044341385.1. Taxonomy (GTDB): domain Bacteria; phylum Bacteroidota; class Bacteroidia; order Chitinophagales; family Chitinophagaceae; genus Sediminibacterium. Next base: position 11,333 of record JBIIRW010000001.1, read on the forward strand.
TTGGGTGCTAATATAAGACAAGGATATACGCATGACGGACAATTGTTAGGCGCGGGAGTGGGTCCTGGCGGCTCCTCACAAACTGTCGAATTTAATTGGCGAAAAAATAATAATCGAATAGGCATTACAGGGGAAAGGCGGGTACATAACAATGATTACTATCAATACACTTATGCGCCATCCGGACAGTTTAAACAATACTATGTTGATTTTATTACAACGCTTAAAGTTGATTGGCGTATAAAAAAATTTACAATTGGACCTAGGGCAAGTTATATGCAAACTAATAACTACCAATGGGAGTGGTTCCCAACTAAAGAAACTGGATGGATACCAGGCCGAGATATACAGCAGTTTATGTTACAGTTAAACTTGCAGTACGATTTATGATGATTGGTAAATTTTATCAACAAAAGCATGTCTAAAAAATTAGCCATCATATTAGTGAATTGGAATAGTTATGAATTAACCAATGACACTTTACAATCATTGTATCAAACTTCGTTTCAGGACTATGATATTATTTGTGTGGATAATGCTTCAACGGATGAATCTTTAAACCAATTAAGAACCAATCATAACAATGTTATTATTTTAACCTGTGATCAAAATACAGGCTTCACGGGCGGTAATAATAAAGGAATGCAATATGCAATACAACAAGGATATGTATATACGCTATTGCTGAATAATGATGTAGCTGTTGAAAGTGATTTTTTAGAACCATTAATAGGCGCCTTGGATGCAAATAAAAATATGGGAGCTGTACAACCATTAATATATTTTCATCATGACAGAACACTAATTTGGAATGCGGGCTCCAGTTTTAATCAATGGTTGGGTATCACAAAAACTATTGGATATAATAAAAAAGATGCGCAACATGTCTATCGAAATCAAAACCAGGGATATGTTAGCAAAATAGATTGGATTACTGGATGTGCTTTTATGGTGAAAACCGAAGTGCTAAAAAAAGTGGGATTATTATATGATCCATTTTTTATTTATTATGAGGATGTAGATTTGTCATTTCGGATAAAAAATGCAGGGTATGATTTAGGTTATGCACCAGCATCTGTCATCTATCATATCGCAGGCATGTCACATAAATCAACCAAAAAAACTGCAGAAGGGTATGTGAGCCCTAAAGTACATTATTTAAATGCGCGAAATCATATTTGGTTGTTAAAAAAATACACGAGTGCCTTACATGCACCTACAGTGATATTGTACCAAAGTTTATATTACTTAAGTGTCACAGCTTATTTTATACTCCGAGGTAGATGGCAAAAAATAAAAGCATTGTATAAGGGAATTGGCGAAGGCATAAAACTTGGGATACAATCTTAATAAATTCAATAAGAAACTTAACATATTAAATTAAAACAATTGAAAAAAATTATCATCACAGGCGTTGCGGGTTTATTAGGTTCCCGTATGGCAGAATGGATTTTGGAAAATCATCTAGACATACAAATTATTGGTATCGATGATTTATCGGGTGGCTATCAGGAGCATGTACCTGAGGGTGTAGTATTTCACCAATTGGATTTAAGTAAGGATAACATTGATGAATTATTTAAAGAGGTATCGGTTGTTTATCATTTTGCAGCTTATGCGGCTGAAGGGTTAAGTCCATTCATCCGAAAATTTAATTACAACTGTAACTTGGTGGCTACTGCGAATGTGGTGAATGCTTGTATTACGCATAATATACAAAGGTTAGTATTCACGTCAAGTATGGCAGTGTATGGCATAGGAACACCGCCGTTTAAAGAAACGGATAAGCCAGCACCGATTGATCCATACGGTGTAGCTAAATATGCTTGTGAAATGGATATTCAAATTGCAGGTGAACAACATGGTTTAGACTGGTGTATCATACGACCACATAACGTATACGGACGTAATCAAAATATTTGGGACCGCTACCGGAATGTATTAGGTATTTGGATGTATCAATATATTAACGGGTTACCATTTACTATTTTTGGTGATGGGTCACAACAACGCGCATTTTCAAGTATTGATGATTGCTTATTACCATTGTGGAAGGCAGGTAATGACGCGAGGGCTTCTAAACAAATCATAAATATTGGGAGTTGGAAATATTATTCTATCAAGCAAGCGGCGGATGTATTAAAACAAGTGATTGGTTCCGGTGAAATAAAACATGAACAAGCACGACACGAAGTAAAGGATGCATTACCAGCACATGAGTTAAGTGTGCAATTGTTGGATTACAAGGATACGACCAGTTTAGAAGCTGGATTATCAGACATGTGGCAGTGGGCACAACAACAACCCAAACGAGAACAAAAATCATGGGAAACCTATGAGTTGGAAAAAGGCTTATATGGATTTTGGAAAAACAAATAAGTAATACAAAGAGTGGCCAGTAATATTATATTGAAATATAAGTGAAGCAAAGAAAAAAAGAAATAGATAAAATTTTTATAAAGGCACAAGCAATTATTGTTGCTATTGTTTTTTGCGTAAGCATTTTCACTTTTCAAAATGCAAAAGCGCAAAGCATTAGTATGGATCAATTGCCGATTGAGGATGCATTAAGGCGTTTACAATTGATGGGGAAAATTGAATCAGATATTTCATTTATGTCACGTCCGTTGCAACCCACCAAAATAGGTGCATGGGATAGCGCTTTGAAATGGTTAGACCCAGTGTATTTTAAAAAAGGATTACACCCCATTGGTAAAAAGTTTTTAGGCAATACATTTTATGCTACTATATTACCATTGCAAGTAACAGGGCAGTATGTAACGGAACATCCTTTTCAGGAATTGGATGGCCCCATGGTTGCAAGTAGTGGAAGGCAAACTTATATCAGTGGTGGCGTATATGTAAAACTAGGTCCTTTAACCATCCAATACCAACCGCAGTTTGTATGGGCCGAAAATAAAAACTATCGCGGCACCCTGCAAACGCCTAATTATAATTTCCCCGATAGCTATAGCTATGATCATTTTAAAAATAACTTAGTTTTTAATGGAATATTTGATGATCCCTTTTTGAAGAGTAATTTATTGGGTAATTCAAGTATACGCTTAAATGCGGGCCCGGTAAGTGTTGGGGTGAGTTCCGAAAATTTAACCTGGGGCCCTTCAATTATGAATCCATTAATTATGAGTTCGCACCCTGGAGGCTTTATGCATTTAAGCTTTAATAGTCGCCGACCATGGCGTACTAAAATAGGAAGTTTTGAATGGCAGTGGGTGGCCGCGTATTTGGAGGAAATAAATCCAGCGTATCGCGGATTGGCCGAAAACTATTTAGGCTATGGTCCAGATCAATCCAAGGATGAAAAAAGATATTTTAATGGTGCCATGTTAAGCTATCAACCCAAATGGATCAAGGGATTAAGTATGGGGTTAACTAGAGTTGCACAAGAACCTGAATTACTTTTATGGGATTATAGTACTGATCCATTAGCATCCGCACCCAATTGGAATTTAATTTTTCGAAATGCAGCAAGACAAGGGGACGGAGACACATACAGTAACTGGCTACTATATCCTGTAGAAGAAAGTATTGATCAATACGCTGGTGCTTTTTTACGATGGGTTTGGGAACCATCGCATGCTGAATTTTATACGGAATGGTCCCGCAACGATGCATTTTACAATTTGCGCGATTTTATACAGAATCCGGAACATTCCAGGGCCTATACTTATGGTTTTCGAAAATTATTTAATTATAATGAACAACAGCCTTTAAAGTATTGGCAGTTGATGAGCGAGTATACCCGTATTCAACAAGCATCAAATTTCCCAGTACGAAGTGCAGGTACCTGGTATGTACATGGAGGATATCGTCCATCTGGTTATAACAATTTAGGCCAAAATTTAGGGGCACCCATTGGATCAGGTGGAAATTACTTTATGATGCGTGTAAGTAAATTTGAAGGTATGAAGCAGTTAGCTATCCAATTGGAAAGCACCACTAAAAATACCGATGATTATGAAGCTAGATTTGCTTTTCAAAATCCGAGCAAAACAAAATGGGTGGATATGGGCTTTAGAATATTGTATGATCATCCTTACAAACATTTTTTATTATCGGCTAGCTTGATTGGGAAGCGTTCGTTTAATTATAATTTTTCACAACCGGCAACGGCTTCCGGATTCGGCTTTGAGAATCCCAATGATGTAGATAGTTTTTTATTAAAAATTGGCATACGCTATTTATAGTTTTTATGTTTTTATTTCCACTCGCTTATTTAGGTTCTTTTTTTTATGCATTAACACAAATGTTTAAAAAGCAAATCGAAGGCTTTTTAATTTTTGTTATTGTTGGCCTGCCTATTTATATCAACGCGATGTCGGTTAGTTTTATGTATGGGTTTGGTAGGTGGATACCCTTATTACAATCTTTTAAGGAAGTGGCCGTATTGTCGGCTTGTTTATTAGTGGCAACACAAATAAAACAAAAGCCAGTATTGCATATTATTGATAAATTAATTATTGGTTTTTTTGTATATACTTTATTGTATGTCATTGTCCCCATTGGGTCCTATACTATAATAGCCAAATTGATGGCGTTAAAAAACTTATCCTTTTTTTGTATATTGTACTTTATAGGAAGGCTTTGTGATAAGGATCAAGTGAATATTAATAAATTATTTTCATTTATTGTTACGGTAATGTTGGTTGCCGCCATGGTTGTTTTTGGCGAACGAATATTAAATCAGCACCTGCAGAGTTTTACTGGTTTTAGTGATTATAACTTTTATTTTTTTAATACCGAGGCTTCAGGTAATTATGGATTGTTGTGGACCTTTGAAACAGAATCCACCGCAAAAAGGTTTGGAAGTATTTTTGCGAATCCATTGGAATTTGCTTCTGCGATTGTAATGTGCTTAGCTATTATGCTGGCTTTAATAAGTTCAAAGAATAATAACGAAATAAATAAGCAAGCACAAATAAAGATCAACACATTAGTGTCAATTGGCTTAATTGCTAGTTTTATATGTATTGTTTTAGCCTTGTCAAGAGCCGCCTTTATAAGCTATTTTTTAGTTATCTATATTTATGGTTGGATTATAGGAAATAAAAAAATTGTACATTTTTTTCATATCATAGTTGCCATCATTGTATTGTATGTCATTTATATATTGGAAGGTGACTTGTATGATTTTATACTGAATACTATTACATTTCAAAATGAGTCAAGTTTAGGCCATGTATTAGAATGGTTGGATGGATTAAACGCCATGGCAACACAACCCTGGGGCTTGGGCTTGGGTGAATCGGGTAGGGTATCTATGACGAATCAAAATAATATTGGCGGTGAAAATCAATTCATAATTATTGGCGTACAGGCAGGTGTATTAGCGATGGCGTTGTATATATACATCTATTTTAAATTAATTAAAACTGGATTGCAGCAATTAAAAATCACAGCCGGAAAGGAATGGAAAATAATGTTAGCAATTGTACTTATCAAAATTGGCATGTTTGTACCAATGTTTACTGCTTACGTTGATTCTTATATGTACTTAAGTTATTTCTCCTGGTTTTTGTCAGGCTACATGATTAATCACATACAAAACAGGCAAGTGATTAAGGCATGAGTAAGGAATTAATAAAAGTAGCAGTGGATGTTCGCGATTTACAAATCGCAGCCTCTGGTGCGCGTAGTTATTTAGAAAGCTTGATCATTGAATTTAAAAAGGAGCATGCATGTTTTAGGTTTTATTTTTTAGATTCGAATACTAAGGCATACACAGGAAACCACTTTTTGTTAAAATTAAAAGAGCAGCTCAATTATTTTTTATGGAAACAAATCATGTTGCCTTATCAATCCAAACAACTAGGTTGTTCCGTTTTATTTTGTTCTGATTTTATGGTACCGTATTTTTCATTGGGTATCAAAACCATCCCTGTATTCCACGATGCTTTTTTTTGGGAGTATCCAGAACATTATAATAAGTATTGGTTAGTATTTTTTAGGAATTTAGGACTCGCCGCAGCAAAAAAGTCAGCATACCTAGTTGCACCTACACAATATGCCGCCAATCAATTGTCAAAATACACAGGCCTATCGCAAGCTAAAATTGCGGTGATTGGGGAGGCGCCCAAAACAATATTGGATAAAATTAAGGAGGGCGACGTTTCCCAAAACATACAAGCTATTTTAAGTTCGTCGTATATTTTACATGTGGGTACTTTAGAAAAACGAAAAAACATACCAGCGCTAATTCGTGCTTTTAAAATAGTAAAATCGAATGGCTTCCCAAATTTAAAATTGGTGTTGGTGGGAAAAGCCTCTAATAAAATAACATTGAACGATAGTTTGGCAATTAGGGATGTAATCAATCAGGAGCAACTATCAGCGGATGTAATTTTAACCGGTTACTTACATGATAAGCATGTACAACAACTGTATGAAAATGCTAAACTGTATGTATTCCCCTCCATCAACGAGGGATTTGGGATACCAGTATTAGAAGCCTTTAAACATAATGTGCCAGTAGTGATTGCAAACAATACTTGTTTACCCGAAGTGGCTGGTTTAGGGGCTAAAAGCTTTAATCCATATGATATCACTGAAATTGCGCAAACAATTACACTATTGTTGAATGATCAAACCATGCGCCAATCTTATATTGAAAAAGGAAAGGAGCAACTACAAAAATTTTCTTGGGAAAAAACAGCCGATTCATTAATGCAACTATTTAAAAAAGCAGTAGTAGATTCATGAGTATATTTAAATTTTTAGTGGATCATAATAAAAAAGGTTCATTTGTAAATCAGTTTCGACAAAAGCGGTTTGACATTTTAAAAAATCGGATTGAAAAATTAATACAAAAGGATTATTTTAAAATATTAGATATTGGCGGAGATATTCAATATTGGAAAAATATTGGCTGGCAGCATCCATCATGCCAAATTCATTTATTGAATTTATACACCAGTGAAATACCACAAAGCGATGTAAATAAATTTTCTAGTAGTGTGGGTAATGGATTAGCATTGGAATATAAAAAAGGGGATGTGGATTTGATTTTTTCAAATTCAGTGATTGAACATGTAGGTAGTTATGAAAATCAGCAAATATTTGCGAATGAAGTAAGGCGTGTTTCAGATAAGTATATTATACAAACCCCTTCCCTGTGGTTCCCATTAGAGCCGCATAGTTTGTTACCCTTATTCCAGTTTTTACCGCATTCATTTAGGGCGTTATTGATCATGACTTTTAATATTAACTATTTTCCAAAGGCTACAACTTATAAAGCAGCAATAATAGTTTCACACTCCACTTTAATGTTTACGCATAAACGCTTTAAACAGCTTTTCCCAGATGCCGAAATTCAAGTGGAAAGGTTTTTAGGTATACCTAAATCGTATACGGCTATAAAATTATAGTATTATTTAATTTTTCTTAGCCATATGGAGGCAGGCTGATCCTGCTCCGATAAATTAGTCAATGATTGCTGAACAGCCTTAAAATGAGTGGTTTTAAGATGGTTTAAGGAATAAATAATCTCAAAACTATCATTATAGTATAAAAAAGCTTCTAATAGGTATTGTTCATTCCAAAGGCGAAGGTCCTTTTGTAACCAGTCGGCACGATAATGTCTGGGTGAAAAAATATCATGAATATGAATAATGACTCCTTTATTTAAGGCAGGTAAAATTTCAAGGTATTCAAATAATACATCGTTTTCGGGGCGGATAATATGAGAGGAATCAACAAATAGAATATCATTTTCCTGTAATTGTTTAAAAAAATCAACAGAAATATTTTCCACTTTTTCACGACGCAAGTGAATGTTTTTAGTAGTATCCAGCCATGTTATTTCATAAGGTTCGATACAGGTGAGAGAAGTAATTGCACCTGCTTCCTTATTTTTTTCAATGGCAAGTAAGCAAACCATGGTTGAAAATCCGGATCCGATTTCGATAATATTTTTTGGTTGCAGGTTACGCACCATTAAATAATATAAATCAGCATCACCGGGGCCATAGGCGGGGTTGTTAATATAAAAATCGCCTTGGTAAGGATCGCCTTCTTTTTTAAATTTAAGTTCTTCAGTAAAACTGAGTCGCGCTAATTCCACTAATTGCTTGTCAAGATTAAAGTTTAAATGAAGATTACGAATTTTATTAGCATCAAAACTATTTGAATATACAAATTGTGGGTTATAATAATGGTCCTGCATTGGGAAGATACCGGTTTTGACAAAGGCCTTCACTTGTAAAGGAAAATTAATGATCCCATATTTTTTTACTAATTTATATATGGGCAACAAAAGATAAGTCAAAGGAAGTAGGACTATATCTAATACTTTAATAAATATATATTTAACTTTTTCTTTCATTTTATATTGGATGCCACAATTTACTTCATATTCTATTACCTTAAAAGTATTTTTACAATAGCATGAATAATCAATTAAAAAATAGATTTCAAGAGGGATGGAGCTATCAAAATAAACTCATCACCTATTATTATTTAATTTTCTTTTTTCTAAGGGGATTGAAAACACGCTTTTGGATTAAGTCAGCCAAAGGGTTATTATTGGTTGGTAAAAATGTGCGCTTATTTTATCCTAAAAATTTACAAGTAGGCTATAATACCATTATCGAAGATGGTGCCGAAATTAATTGCTTGTCCCAACAAGGTATTAAATTGGGGAATAGAGTTACAATAGGAAAATATGCCATCATAAGGCCATCCAATATATATGGTGGGCCTATTGGCGAGGGTTTAACTATGGGGGATAATTCAAATATTGGGCCCTATAATTACATCGGCTGCTCAGGAAAAATTACCATTGGCAATAATGTGATGTTAGCACCTAGGGTAAGTATCTATGCCGAAAACCATGTGTTTGATCATCCAGAACTATTAATCAGAGATCAGGGCGTTGAAAAAAAAGAGGTTATAATCGAGGATGATTGTTGGATAGCGGCAAATAGCATCATTTTAGCAGGGGTAACTATTGGTCAAGGAAGTGTAGTGGCAGCAGGGTCAGTGGTAACGGAAAATGTGCCAGCTTATAGTGTAGTGGCAGGAGTTCCTGCAAAGTTTATTAAATCAAGAAAGCCCTAACATTGCTAAATGCGCATTTTACTTTTACATAGTTCTTCGGATTTATATGGCGCTAGTAAAATATTTTTACAAACAGTACAAATATTAAATGGGCAAGGGCATACTTGTCATGTAGTAGTTTCATCTGCAGGCCCATTGGTTGATAAATTAAAACAGGACAGTGTCCCAGTAACTGTAATAAATCTTGGCATAATAAGAAGAAAATATTTCACTCCATTTGGTATTTTAAATAGAATCAATAAATGGCAAAAAGCGAATACCTTTTTAAATAAATATATACAGCAAAATAATATTGAATTAGTTTACGCCAATACCACAGCAGTTATACTTGGGGCCTATTTAGCTCATAAAAATAAAATCAAACATGTTTGGCATGTACATGAAATTATAGGGAAGCCTAAATTTTTATTCTTTGCCATTCAATGGATCATGAAGCGTTATACTTCAACAATCATTTGTGTTTCAAAAGCAGTGCAGGATCATTGGAGTAAAAATACCCCATCATTACGCTCTAAAATGCAAGTCATATATAACGGGATTGCGCCCATTGAAAAATCAACTGAAGCAAATTTTAGAACAAAATATCAAATCCCAGAGGAAACTATTGTGATTGGAATGGCCGGTCGGGTACACTATTGGAAAGGGCAACAATATTTTTTACAAATCGCACAGCAATTATTAAATCAATATTCATATAGCAATAAAGCAACACCTTTGTATTTTATCATTACTGGAGATGCATTTCCGGGTTATGAATATTTGGTTGATGAGATGCAAGATTTCATCAAAAAGAATAATCTGGGCGAACGAATTTTTTATACCGGATTTGAGGATAAGATGGATAAATTTTACTCTTCTATTGATTTACTCATTCTTCCCTCCCAATTACCTGATCCATTACCTACGGTTGTATTAGAAGCAATGCAGTATGGAGTTCCTGTTGCAGCCACTGAACAAGGAGGGGCGCTAGAAATGATTGCAGAAAATGAAACTGGTATTTTCATCCCAATCAACAATGTTCAAGTTGCAGTCGATAAAATATTTGAATTAATTCAAAGTAATAATTACAATAACCTCCATGCGCATTCAATAAAAAGAGTGCAAACCTATTTTAGTATGAAGTCCTTTGAAAACCAAATTGGGAAAATAATTTATTCATGAGTCAACCTCCCTTAAAAATTTCGATCATTGGTTCGCGAGGCTACCCCTATGTATACAGTGGGTATGAAACATTGGTAAAAAATATAGGGGAACGCATGCTAGCTAAAGGCGTGCAGGTGACTGTATACTGCCATTCCTATTTGTTTGATCAAAAACCAAAACAATTGAATGGGATACAGCTAAAATATGTACCAACTATTAAAAGCAAAAGTTTAAGCCAACCCATACATTCATTTTTAGCTTTTTGGCATGCCGCTTTTTCAAATGCAGATGTAGTATTGGTTTTAAATGTATCCAATGGGCCATTTGGATTTATTACGAGATTGTTTAAAAAGCCAACATTAATAAATGTAGATGGATTGGAGTGGATGCGACCTAAATGGAAGGGCTTTGGTGCTATCTATTTTAAATGGTCAGCAAAAATGGCAGTAAAGTTGATGGACTTAATCGTTACTGACGCCATAGCCATGCAAGCCATTTATAAAAAGGAGTTTAATGCTGATTCGGTGGTAATCACTTATGGGGCCGATAGTAATAAAGGGGCTTCTGAAGCTTTATTAAATAAATGGCAATTACAATCGGGGGATTATTATTTAATTGTTGGCAGAATGATACCAGATAATAATAGCGATATTATTATTGAAGGTTTTATTAATTCTAGTAGTACAAAAAAATTAGTGATTGTAGGTGATGTGCCCTATCAAGATGCGTATGCAAATAAAATAAAATCCTATCAGGATGACCGCTTAGTTTTTACTGGTTATATCACTAATAGTGATGAATTAGCTAGTTTGTATAAATATTGTTACGCATATATGCATGGACATGAATTTGGAGGAACTAATCCAACTTTATTAAAAGCGATGGCGAATGGTTGTGCGATTGGGGCAATTGATACAGTATTTAGTAGGGAAGTGTTACAAAATGACAAATTCGGGACCTATTTTAAAAAAAATAAAGTATCATTGATTGATTGGTTTCAATGGGCGGAATCAAATCCTTTGAAATTGACGGAATTAAGAGCGCTTGTTTCCAAAGGATTAAATGAAAAATATGATTGGGATTTGGTAACTGATTTATATCTTTACCATATCAATGCCCTGATCAAAAAAAGTGAGCTGAATGAAATTGAATCATAAGTATTATAAAAAATTACAAATAAGCATTGATGCGTTTAGTATACTTTTATCATTATTAGTAGCGGTATTTATAAAAAAAGGGGGATTTGTATTTCCAAAAACATTTTACGACTTTGTTTTTATAGGCTTACTTATATTAATTTGGTTTTTGGCAGCCAATGAGTGTAAATTATATCGCAACAGAATTAACAAAAAATTTCCAGAGGAAATTTTATTCAATGCTTATACAAGTTTACTTTTTTTAATTTTAGTTAGTTCCTTTTTGTTTTTAAGTAAATCAATCTATGGAGATTATTTTAGATTTTCTTATTTTATCTCCCTTCAGTTTTTCGCATCAGTTTCATTAAAGTATCTTTTAAGAAAAAGGCAACATTCTGCATTTGCCGAAGGTTTTATATACGATTCGTTAGTAATTATAGGATATAACAAAACATCGATTGAATTTAATAAAACAATTTCCGAAAATTTATATTATGGATATAAGTGTATTGGTTTTATTGACGAGGATAAAATAGAGAACACGGACATCCCTTATTTAGGCAGTTTAAATAATTTAGAAACTATATTTAAGCAACAACAAATTGACGAAGTGCTCATTTCAGTTGAAAACCATGAGCAAGCCGCCATTCGTAAATGTATTGAAATCTGTGATCAATATAATGTCCGCGTTCGTGTAATGCCTAAATTAGAGGACTTAACCTCCAAGACCGAAGAGATTGATAATATTGGGTTAATTTCGGTTATTAATTTAAATATTTTACCATTAGACAAATGGGAAAATAAATTATTGAAAAATATTTTTGACAAACTATTTTCTATTTTATTTTTATTGGGTATTGGTATTTGGTTACTGCCAATTATTTGGATTTTGGTTCGTTTAACATCTAAAGGCCCCGTTATTTATAAACAAGAAAGATGGGGTTTAAATAATAAGCCTATTGTTTGTTATAAGTTTAGGACAATGTATATGAATAATGGCGATACCGACTTTAATCAAACTTCTCGAAATGATCCAAGAATAACGCCATTGGGTTTGTTTTTGCGTAAGTTTAGCTTGGACGAATTACCACAATTTTGGAATGTATTAAAGGGGGAAATGTCGGTGGTGGGCCCTAGACCTCATCCTACTCCAATGAATATAGCCTCTATGGAAACAGTGAATAATTATTTAAAAAGGCATATTGTAAAACCCGGAATTTCGGGATGGGCGCAAATCAATGGATCCAGGGGCGAAGTGCGCACCCATCAGGAGATGGAAAAGCGCGTTAATTTTGATTTATATTATATACATCGTTGGTCATTTACATTGGATTTGCAAATTATTTTGCAAACCATTATTAAAATGTTACGCGATCAAGGCGCATATTAAAACATACACATTGAATTCAGTAAAATTATTTTTCATTATTGTTGGGTGCATTTTTTTATTTAATGCTAATCCAGGAACTGCGCAGGTATTTACACATCAACAAACGGTTGTTGCCTATTTAGAAAGGATGGCACAAAAAGGCGCAATAGAATTTAATGATTTAATGAAGCCAGTAGATAGGGCAACTGTATTTAATTTATTAAATCAATTACAACAAAATAAAAATCTTACAAAGATTGAGCGTGATGAACTTACATTTTATATAAGTTATTATAGTTTTGATAATTTAGAAAAAGCATATATCCCTAAAAGCTTAACAGTCTTTAAACAAATCAAAAAAAACTTATTTAAGGAACCACATATCTTGAATTATAGTGATGATAATTTTAGACTTATGGTGGACCCACTTGCTGAAATTGGATTTCAGGGTTCAAAAAAAACAAGTCAGTTAATTAGTACTGGTTTTCAAATGATGGGTTATGCTGGTAAGCGCATTGGTTTTCAGTTAAGTGTTAGAGATGTGAACGAAACTGGTGATTATGATTCCTTAAGAATTGATAATACACTCATGGGCTTTAATCGCAAACAAACCATTAACAACAACTTATTATCTTATAGTCAGTTTAATGCCAATTTGAGTTATCGATTTAATAAGGGGATGATCACCGTGGGACAGGATCAAAATGTATTGGGTTATGGCAAAACGGGTAATTTGGTTTTGTCAAGCAAATCGCCTTCTTATCCCTATTATCGATTTCAATATAATCCAACAAAATGGATGAGTGTTAACTATATGCATGCATGGTTGCAAAGTGGGGTAATTGATTCCTTAAAAAGCTACGGCACAGGTAATTCGGTGTATGGTGGTCAGAGGGAATCCTTTATACCTAAGTTTTATGCAATACACTTTGTAGAAGTTAGGCCGATGAAGGGATTAAGTGTTCATTTAGGAGAATCCATAGTTTATACCGATCAATTGGAGCCTGCTTATCTTATGCCTTTAACTTTTTTTAAAGCATATGACAACAATAAATACAATGATAAAATTACTACAGGTGCCAATGGACAGTTTTTTATGGGAATTAGTAGTCGAAATCAAATTCCTAAAACGCATTTGTATGCCCAATTATTTATTGATGAAATTAGGGTAAGTAATATTTTTAATTCCACTAAGTCGCGCAATCAAATAGCTTATCAAATAGGAGCGAGTGTTACGGATATAGGTTTGCCTTATCTTACATTAACTGCCGAGCTTAATAAAGTATACCCATTTGTGTACCGTAATTTTTTACCGGCACAAAATTATTCAAATAGTAATTATCCCCTTGGTGATTGGATGGGTTCCAATGCTGATAGAATTGAACTCATCGCTAATTATCATCCTAAGCCAAGGCTTAATTTAAGGGCGTATTATCGTATGATGGCAAAAGGCGGGGCTGGATCAATAGAACAACAGTATTTTTTAACCCCTTCACCTATCTATGGCTTTGATCCTCAATATAAAACAAACAAATTCAGTTTTGAAAGTAGTTATGAGTTATATAGTAATGTAAACATTCTATTTGGTTATAGTGCATATCAAATGAAGCCATTATTACAAAATCCCATAACTAGTGATATGGTAAATATTGGGCTCGTATTTTCGCCCTATTAGTGAATTGTGCTTTATGACGCAATTGTCGTATTTTTACGCTTATAAGTTAATTTAAATGATCAAATTATTAGGAAAGTTTTTAGTGGTATTTGTGCTTATTTTATTGGTTTTTAAACCATTACAAGCACAAATGAGCAGTGGCGCAAATGTAAATATGGGTAGCGCTAGAATTAGTCAATTTTCGGACCAACAAATCATGCAATTGTGGATACAAGCATCTGCCAATGGGATGTCTGAAAGTGATGCAATGAGTTTTTTGGTAAAAAAGGGCTTGAGACCCTCTGAAGTAGGTCAATTTAAAAAGCGATTAGTTGCTTTACAAGGTGCCAAAAAAAGTTCCTTTAGCGACATGAGTATGATAAAAGATACTTCTAGTTTTATGCGTGATAGCACTTGGGTATTGGAAGTGCCCATTATTAAAAAGATTACGAACAAGTATGGGTATGAGTTTTTTGCAAATCCAAATATAAAATTTGAACCCAATTTGCGACTAGCTACTCCTAAAAATTACATACTAGGGCCCGATGATGAATTAGATGTTACATTAACAGGCTTAAATGAAACAACAGCTAATTGTACCGTTAACACTGATGGTAACATAAAAATTGAATATGTTGGACTAATTAATGTGAGTGGATTAACCATGGATGAAGCAAAGGCAAGGATTTTAGCAAAAATGTCAACAGCTTATCCCGCTTTAAAATTAAATAGAACACAGTTGACAATTACAATGACTAATTATCGAAGTGTAAGAATAACAATCATTGGTGAGGCGGTATGGCCAGGCGGCTATCAGATTTCAGCATTATCATCGGTGTTTAATGCTTTATATTATTCAGGAGGCCCAACTGAAAATGGAACCCTAAGAGATATTAAGGTGATCCGAAATAACAAAACTATTGCCAATATTGATTTGTATGAGTTTTTACAAAATGGCAAAATGGCGAAGGATATCCGATTGGAGGACCAGGATGTGATCATGTATAGCCCATATATAAAAAGGGTAGAATTTGGGGGAATGGTAAAAAGGCCTGGCGTATTTGAATTAAGACCTAATGAAAGTATACAACAAGCAATAGAATATGCTGGTGGGTTTAACGATTCTGCCTTTACTGATAGATTAAAAATTGTTCAGTTAAATGGCTCAGAAAAAACATATAAGGAAGTAGATGCCAATTTATTTGCAAACTACATTCCTTCACCAGGCGATTCTATTTATGCAGAAAAAAAAGCACCTGTATATATTAACAAAGTAAGCATCACAGGTGCAGTATATCGCCCTGGTGATTATGGGTTTCAACCAAAATTAACTTTACAAGCATTAATAAAAAAAGCGGATGGCTTACGATCAGATGCATTTATGCAACGAGCAACCATTTATCGATTAACTAATGCAAGGGATCGTGTTTTGGTAGCAGTTGATTTAAATAAGTTTGCTCAAAATAGCACTGATTTTATTTTGGAACGCGAGGATAGCATTCAAATATATACAAAGCAAGAATTAGAGGAAGTGCAATATATCACCGTTGGCGGGCATGTGCGCAACCCAGGAAAAATAATGTTCCGAGCGGGTATGCAAATACAGGATGTGATTGCCATGAGTGGGGGATTTATGAAAGATGCTGCTTATCATAGGGTTGAGCTTTCAAGAATAAAAAACAACCGAACTGATTCATTGGCTAATCAATTAGTTGACTTGATCAAACTTGAATTAGATTCAAACTTATCCAGCAGAGATAACACTTTCACTTTGCAAGCGCAAGATTATATTTTTGTACCCAGATTATTGAACTCGGTATTTTTAGGGGATATTAAAGTAGCAGGGGAAGTTTATTTTCCAGGCAATTATGTATTGGAAAAAAGAGATGAAACTATTGAAAATATTTTAGCAAGGGCAGGTGGTTTAACTAAGTACGGCTCATTAAAGGATTTGCAAGTATACAGAAAAGGGGTTTTGATTGGGGTGAACGTAGATGTTGCCAATAATAATTCTCGTGATTTGTCATTGGCATTATTGCCAGGAGATAGTTTGTTTATTTCACGTAACGATCCATTTGTACAAGTCATTGGTGCTGTATATAGTCCACAATTAACCAGGTATGAATCAGGAAGTTTTAAGTCCTATATTTCAGCTGCAGGCGGTGTAAAAAATAGAGCTTCATTATCGAAAGCCTATATACAATATGGAAACGGAATTAATAAAAAACAAAAACGCTTTTTGTTTTTAAAATTTTATCCAAGAGTAACGCCGGGCAGTAAAATATTTGTACCTGAAATGCCTGATAAAGAAAAAGGATTATCGGTCGCTGAATTGTCGGCGATCACAAGTATTTTATCAGCATTAGTTGGTTTAGCGGCTATATTAAAATTATAATTATTACTATGTCAGTTGAAAATAATCAAAACAACACTTCCAATATAATTAATGAACCCAGTTTTTCAATGAGTGCATGGGTAAAAGAATGGGTTAGTTTAATAATTCAAATTTTGAAAAATAATTTCAAAATAATTTTATTAGCTACACTTGTAGGTGGCGTGTTGGGTATTACTTATAGTTTTTTAAAATCACCAAGGTATATTGCGGACACTGTTTTTTTAGTGGAAGAAAGTAAAAGTATGGCTGGTGGCGGATTGTTGTCGTCACTAGGAGGATCATTAGGTATGGATATTACTGGATTAACGGGTTCTAATAATACTGTATTATCAGGCGACAATGTATTGGAGCTTTTAAAATCCAAAACATTTATGGCACAATGTTTGAAAATGCCATATTCAAATGACAGTAATTATAGCATAGCCGATAAATATGCTGAGGTGTATAAATACAAATCGAAATGGGCAAATGATTCTAAAATAGGTCGGGAAATATCATTCGCTAAGCCCGATAAGGATTATAGATTACAAGACAGTCTATTAAAAATTATTATTAACCGAATTGAGGAAAAAGAATTAGCTGTTGTAAAGCCAGATAAAAAATTAGGCTTTTTTAAAATGACAGTAATTACCAAAGAAGAAAACCTAAGTAAGTTAATTTCCGAAAAAATATTAAAAATAGCGACCGATTTTTATATTGAAACAAAAGTAGGAAGGTTAAGAAATAATGTAGCACGACTTGAGAAAAGGACGGATAGTATTTATGTATTATTAAATTATAAAACACAATCAACTCGTCAGGACGCCTTACTATTGCTTAATGGTAATTTTTCAAATGTGAACGAGGCAATAAATTCAGAAATATCTCAAAGGGATAAGGGAATGCTTACTTCTATATATGGCCAACTTGTTACTAATTTAGAAGCTTCTAAAGCTTCTTTAATTCAGGAAACACCTACTGTTCAAATTGTGGATAGCCCTGTGTTCCCTTTAGAAAAAAGTGAAACAAAATGGTATATGGGCTTGCTCATTGGTTTATTTATAAGCTTTTTTTCAAGCATAATTTACTTTTTAGTGTTTAAAACTAGTCTTTGATTTATCGCCATTACCACCGTATTTAGGCCACTTAAAATATCAATATTGCTGTAACGATATTAATCATCTCTTTTACGGTTTTCAATATTTGCACATTTTTAGCCTAAAATCCTCAAAAATTACCCCAAATTGCCTCTTTTTAGACTAAAAACTGTACTATTTCTCTTAATTACCATCAATTAAAAGGAAATTTAATACCCCATCTCACAGGTAAATCCCGATTTTAGAGGCTTGAATTTAAGTTTTGCGCCAATTTTAAGTTTATTCTACATTCACTACAATAGTATAGCTGCAAAAACGTTATTAAAAGAACAGTTTATTTAAGTACATAATTAACATTTAACTAAGTATAAAAAATCATGCTTAACCTAATGTAAATAAGCACTGTATAAATTTTTTTTTGAGTAATTATTCGAGTACTTTTGTCTGATAAATCCACCCCCCTAAATTTATTGGTATGAATTTTAATATGCTTTGCTTGTTAAAACAAATACGACCCTATTTTAAGTACCATTATTAAACTTTAAATGGTTTTTGGCACTTAAAAACTCGATTTTTGTATGTAAACAATTGTTTATTAGTCATTTGTGTATCTATACTGTGACTAAGAAAAGCGAAGCTTTGCACAAATTTCAAACATATCCCCTTTAACGTTTAAATTACTATGATTACAATGATACCAAAAGCAAGATTCAATTTTTTATTTAAGAGCTTATTATTGCTCATCAGTTTTACTTTATGTATTTATTCAGCGCAAGCCCAAGGGATACTAAGCCAAAATGACTTAAGTAATTTTAAAGCAAACGCTTTAACTGAATCAGATATTAGCCAAATCCAACAGCAGTTAAAATCAAAAGGTGTTACTATAGATCAAGTACAAGATCAGGCTGTTGCCAAGGGCATGCCATTAAGTGAATTTACAAAATTGAAAGCAAGGTTAAATAATGCACAAAAAACTGGGGGCAAAAAAAATCCTTTATTGAAATTAGATGATAAAATGTCTAAGACGAAAGGGGATAAAAGAAACGAAGATGATACTTTGGGTTTTGAATTACCAATGTTTAAAAAAATTAATCCTTTAATTTACGGATCAGAATTATTTAGTAATGAAAATACTGGGTTTGCTGCAAATCAAAATATTGCAACGCCTATTAATTATATCGTGGGCCCTAACGATGTTTTAAAACTTGTCGTTTATGGCGTACAAGAATATACTTCTGATTTACAAGTATCCAAGGAAGGGCGTGTGCAAATAGATAATGTTGGTCAAGTAAAAGTGGGTGGATTATCTATTGAAGCTGCAACAGAGCGGATCAAACAACAAATGGCACGAACTGTTTATTCAAGCTTGAATTCAGGTGAGTCAAAACTAGCATTGACTGTTGGTGATATAAGAACCATTCAAGTTAGTGTTATAGGTGCAATGAAAAGTGGAAAATACAATGTGAGTTCATTGTCAAATGTGTTAAGTGTTTTAACTGAAGCTGGTGGTCCTAATGAAATAGGGTCATTCAGAAATATTGAATTAATTAGGAATAACAAAGTGGAAAGCAAAATTGATTTGTATCAGTTTATGCAATATGGCGATCAAAAGCAAATGATGTCCTTAAAGGACAATGATGTGATTCGTATACCTGCATACGGAAGTCGCATTGAAATTAAAGGACAAGCAAAACGTCCAGGAATTTTTGAACCCACCTCCAATGAAACATTTAAAAATGTTTTGGATTATGCCGGCGGGTTTGATGATACAGCATATACTGCACTAGTAAAGGTGATACAGAAAACTGATAAAGAAAGAGCAGTTAAAGATTTAATTGCATCAGATTTTGAGAAATATATTCCTTCTGGCGGCGATGTAATTATGATTTCAAAAATTATTGATCGTTACCGAAATAGAGTAAAATTATCTGGCGCGATCTATCGTCCAGATACCTATGAATTATTTGAAGGAATGAGAATTTCAGATTTGATAAAAAAGGGAGATGGCTTAAAAGAAGATGCATATACAGGCGGCGCGCAATTATTTAGATTAAAACCAAATTTATTAAAGGAGATTGTAAATATTGATTTAGGTAAAGCATTGTCTGGGGATAAATCTGAAAATATTTATTTACAAAGAGAAGATGAACTATATGTAACATCAATTTTAGATTTAAGGGATAGTTTGGATGTTCGCATTTACGGCGAAGTGCATAATCCAGGAAAGTATCAGTATGCAGATAGCATGACAGTGAAGGACTTAATTACACTAGCTGGTGGAAGTACATTTGCTGCGAATAAAAAAGTGGAAGTCGCAAGAATGTATAAACAAGAAGGCGAAAAAATAAATAACAATATAATTGCAACACTTCTTACAACAGAATTGGATGCTAATTTAAATTTTACCCCAGGGAATAGTGATATTGTATTACAACCTTACGATGTAATAAGTATTACCAAAAAAGTAGGGTTTGCTGAAAGTCAAGTTGTAACAATTACAGGCCAAGTACAATTTACTGGCAAGTATAATTTAACCAACAGATTGGAAAGAGTGAGTGATATTATTAATAGAGCAGGTGGTGTTATTGGTGATGCCTTTTCAAATGGCGCATTTATCAAAAGAGAAGGAATAAAAGCAGACACAATTTCTCAAGTAATAAAAGATAGTCTAAAAAAAGCGGGTATTGAAAATGAAAAACCAGAAAATGTTCAAAAAATCGCTTTAGATATAGAACAAATTTTAAAAAAGCCTGGTAGTTATTATGATTTAGTATTAATTGATAAAGATGAAATAGTGATACCTAAATTGGATAACAAGATAACCATTAGAGGCGGTGTTTTAAGGCCAATCACTATCACCTATCACGATGGCATAACTATGGGTGAGTGTATAAGTGCCGCAGGGGGAATTACTGATAACGCAAGACGTAACAAAGCCTATGTGGTTTATTACAACGGAAGATCAAAACGAACCAAAACATTTGGATTTTTTAGATTCAATCCGCGCATTGAGCCAGGTTCAGAAGTGGTGTTACCGGAAGGCGCAGTAAAGAAAGATCCAATGACTGCTATTCTACAATATATTACCATTTTAGCGCAAGTAGGAACATCGCTTGCAACACTTAAATTATTAACTAACTAATCATGGTTGATCAAAATAACACGGAGCAATTTGATAACGACGAAATATCGTTGAAGGAATTGGTATTAAAAATAAAAGAATGGTATCAGTTTTTAATATCTAAGTGGAAATTAATTGTACTCATGGGTGTAATTGGTGGCGTAATTGGCTTTACCTATGCTTATTTTCAAAAGCCTACTTATAAAGCGGTATTAACTTTTGCAATGGAAGAAGAAAAAAGTGGGGGCGGAGGATTAGGTGGCGCATTAGGATTGGCAAGCCAATTTGGCATTGATTTAGGTTCAAGTGGTGGTGGTGCATTTTCGGGTGCTAATTTGATTGAGTTAATGAAGAGTCGAAAGTTGGTTGAAAAAACATTGTTATCCCCCATTGAAGTTGATGGTAAGGCGCAAAGCTTGGTTGAATATTATTTAGCATTCAATGAAATAAAAAAAGATTGGGACGAAAAGCCCCTGTTAAAAAATGTAAGCTTTCCTATAGACGCAGACAGAACAAAATTTACTTTACAACAAGATTCTATTTTAAAAAATTTGGCTGCGGGATTAATAAAAAAAGATTTAGTTATTTCTCAGAAAGATAAAAAAGTTAGCATTTTAAGTATTGAGATGAATTCAACTAATGAACAATTCGCCAAAGTTTTTTGTGAGACAATAGCAAAGGAAACATCCGAATATTATGTAGAAATTAAAAGTAAGAAATCGAAGATGAATGTTGATATTCTGCAACATCAAGCAGATAGTATTCGCGCGGAACTTAACAGTGCTATTACTGGTGTTGCAGCAGCAGCAGATAATGTGTTTAATTTAAATTCAGCAATGAATGTAAGAAGAACTCCAAGTGCACGTAGGCAGGTAGATGTTCAGGCGAACACTGCGATACTTACACAATTAGTTGGAAATTTGGAACTAGCTAAAGTTACTTTAAGAAAAGAAACACCTTTATTGCAAATTATTGACCGACCATCTTTTCCCTTAGAAAAAGAAAAAGTAGGCAAATTAAAATCATTGGTATTAGGTGGATTTTTAGCAGGCTTTTTAACCGTATTATATTTAGTG
Organism: Sediminibacterium sp.; assembly: GCA_044341385.1. Classification (GTDB taxonomy): domain Bacteria; phylum Bacteroidota; class Bacteroidia; order Chitinophagales; family Chitinophagaceae; genus Sediminibacterium. The sequence goes on from JBIIRW010000001.1 coordinate 33,378, forward strand.
TTTACAAGTTTATATAAAAAATTGATCGCGTAATTAATTTTATTTTTTAGGCTTTAAAAATAATTAATACAATCCCCCCGTTGTATGATTCAAACAAAAACAAACGTTATGTTTAAAAACTTTAATATTGTCCCTAGGTGGATTATATTCTTATTAGACATTGGTGGCACCTTATTTTCGCTTTTTTTAGCCATTGCTATCAAACAGAACCTAACATTAGTAGGCTTAAGTTGGGAAGCCGTATTTAATACATTTGTATTAGTTGCTATTATTAATACTTTGGTATTTACTTCCATTAAAACTTATTCAGGTATTGTAAGATATACTGGCATACAGGATGCTTTTAGAATTAGTATATCTGTAATTGCTTCAGCTGTATTTTTATTTGTTGTTAACGGTATTTCCTCACGATATAGTCAGGAATTTACATTAGGCTCTGTGGTTGTTATAGTTTATGCAGGATTTAGTTTTTTAATATTAGTTAGTTACCGCGTATTAGTCAAATTTTTATTTGCCTATGCCAAAAACTACAAAATGAAAAAAAAGAGCGTCGTTATTTTTGGCGCTGCAGATACAGGTGTTGCTACACAAAGAGTACTCGAAAATCATGGCGGGAATAATATACACATTGTTGCCTTTATTGATGACGATAAAAAAAAGAGCAATAAAAATTTAAATGGTATACCAGTAATACGATTTGAAGAATTTATAAAGATTGCTGCTTTACAACCTATTGACGAATTAATTATTGCCAGCTTTACAATGCCCACCAAACGAAAAAATGAATTGGTCGATTTTTGTTTGGACCATGATATTAAAGTGTTAAGTGTACCACCTTATAGCAAGTGGGCGGAAGGCAAATTTAACAGCAACCAATTACAGACAATTAAAATTGAGGATTTATTGGAGCGTGATCCTATAGTGATAAATAATAATCAAATCCGTTCACAAATTAAAGGCAAGCGTGTATTAGTTACTGGTGCAGCAGGCTCTATAGGAAGTGAAATTGTTAGGCAGTTAATACCTTATGCACCTGAAATGATTATTATGTGTGACCAGGCCGAAACCCCACTGCATAATATTGAATTAGAATTACAGGAGCGCGGCACACGTGTCAACTGCGTTTCGTTTTTAGCCGATATCACCAACGAAAAAAGAATGGATGGTTTGTTTGATAGTTTTAAGCCGCATTATGTTTATCATGCAGCAGCCTATAAGCATGTACCCATGATGGAATTGTGTCCTACTGAAGCGGTAAGGAACAATGTGATAGGCACTAAAATAGTATCTGACCTTGCAGTAAAATACAATGCTGAAAGGTTTGTAATGATCAGTACCGATAAAGCGGTGAACCCTACCAATGTAATGGGTGCAAGTAAACGCATGGCTGAAATTTATGTACAAGGCTTATCGAGTGAAAAAAATATTACCACTAAATTTATTACTACTCGTTTTGGAAATGTGCTTGGTAGTAATGGATCGGTTATTAATAGATTTAAGGAACAAATTGAAAAAGGTGGACCATTAACAGTAACACACCCAAATATTACACGATACTTTATGACCATCCCCGAAGCTTGTCAATTGGTATTGGAAGCTGGTAGTATGGGGAATGGTGGTGAGATATTTGTTTTTGATATGGGACAGCCGGTTGCTATTGCCGACTTGGCTAAAAAAATGATTCGTTTGTATGGTATGATTCCAAATATTGATATTAATATCACTTACAGTGGTTTACGCCCTGGTGAAAAATTATATGAGGAATTATTGAACGATGCTGAAAATACCTTGGCTACTTACCACGATAAAATATTGATTGCTAAAGTAAGGGAGGTGGAACTAACCAGCATTAATGAAAGCTTTAATGACCTTAGGTTGTTAGTGACTTCGGCTTCTAAATTATCCAATGAAATGGAGCTGGTGGGTAAAATGAAGGAGCTGGTCCCTGAATTTATCAGCAACAATAGCATATTTGAGCGCTTAGATCCTAGCCTTCAAACCAAGATATTGGATATGACGGGGGGGGGGGGTAGAAATTTCTAAATCAAGATAATTTTTATATTATACTCAATTATACTTATTTTTACTACTCAATATTGCGCTATATTTAATCATTAATATCGAGTTTTCATCATTAATATGTGACTCAGGGCGGCGAAGCCGTAATAAACTTACTCTAATTTCTCATCTACCCCAATGATCTTAGATAAAATTTTTACTGGAAAAATCAGGGTGCAATTACTCACCAAATTGCTACTCAACCCCGCTAGTACCGTGTATTTGCGCGGTTTGGAAAGGGATTTAGGTGTGAGCAGTAATACAGTGCGGTTGGAATTAAATAAGTTATCGGACATGCAACTAATACAGGAGCAAACCGATGATGAAAACACAAAAACAAAACATTACGCTGTAAATACAAAACACCCCATGTTTAAATCCTTGCGAGGGGTGATCATGCAATATGTTGGTTTGGATCAAATTATTGAGAATGTATTGGATAAGTTGGGTAATGTGGATGAGGTATACCTAACAGGGGACCTTGCCCTAGGAAAAAACAATCCCTTTGTGGATTTAGTAATTGTAGGTGATATTGATAAAGCTTATTTATACCAGTTGATTGAAAAGGCGGAAACATTGATAGATAAAAAAATACGTGCTGCGATCTATCAACCCGAGGAGTTTACCGAGAAAAAGTTGCAGGATGTAGGGGTATTTATGAAGTTGATGGGGTAGAAATTTGGATTAGTGTGGTCCATTCGGCCAAATACTATTCATGGATATACGTAAATCATTAAATCGTTCATTTTCAGCGTTAAATAGTTTTATTTAAAATTTTAGATTAACGCCAATCATCAAAAATAGACGTTCTGGTGCGCAGTTTGGTGCGCACTTAATTTTAAATTAAGTTAAGTGAAAATAGCAATTGTAGGCACAGGATATGTTGGATTAGTGACGGGTACTTGTTTTGCAGAGACGGGTAACAAAGTGACCTGTGTGGATATCGATAAGGCTAAAGTAGAAAAGTTAAGTGCTGGTCAAATTACTATTTACGAACCAGGATTAGAGAAGATATTTTTAAGAAATATTAAAGAGAGTCGTTTGAAGTTCACGACTCAATTAGAAGAAGCAGTGGAGGGTGCAGAGATTATATTTTTAGCATTACCAACGCCTCCTGGAGCGGATGGAAGTGCGGATTTAAAATATGTATTGGGTGTAGCGGATCATTTAGGTAAAATATTAAAGGGGTATAAAGTGATCGTGAACAAGAGCACGGTACCAGTGGGGACAGTGGATAAAGTGAGTGCTGCGATTGCAAAAAATTACAGCGGTGAATATGATGTAGTGAGTAACCCAGAGTTTTTAAGAGAGGGTGTTGCTGTGGATGATTTCATGAAGCCAGATAGAGTAGTAGTAGGCACAAGATCCGAAAGAGCTAAAAAATTAATGAGTGATTTATATGCGCCATTTGTAAGACAGGGCAACCCTGTTATTTTTATGGATGAGCGTAGTTCGGAGTTAACCAAGTATGCAGCAAACTCATTCTTGGCGACTAAGATTTCTTTTATGAATGAGATTGCGCAGTTGTGTGAGCGCATGGGTGCGGATGTGGACATGGTTAGAAGAGGGATTGGATCTGATGAAAGAATTGGCAAACGATTTTTATTTCCAGGGATAGGCTATGGTGGCTCTTGTTTTCCAAAAGACGTACAAGCCTTAATCATGTCATCGGATGAAGTGAACTATGCTTTTGAGATTTTAAAAGCAGTAGAGAAAGTGAATGCTAATCAAAAACTACACTTGGTAGAAAAGATAAAGGTATATTTTAATAATAATTTGCAAGGAAAGCATTTTGCCTTGTGGGGTTTAGCGTTTAAGCCTAATACAGATGATATAAGAGAGGCACCAGCATTAAATATCATCAATGCCTTAACCAAAGCAGGTGCTTCTATTAGCGCATATGATCCAGAAGCGATGCCAAATGTAAAAGCACAGATTGGAGATATTATTCACTATGCGAAAAATCAATATCAAGCTTTAGATAAAGCAGATGCATTGATAATTGCAACTGAGTGGAGTGAGTTTAGAACGCCAGACTTTGATTTAATTGAACAAAAAATGCCAAACAAAATTGTGTTTGATGGTAGAAACTTGTTTGATACAATCAATATGAAGGAATCAGGTTTTCACTATGTAAGTGTTGGCAGAAAATAAAAGTATAAAATGAAAAAAGCAATTATAACAGGTATTACAGGTCAAGATGGAGCGTATTTAGCAGAGTTTTTATTAAACAAAGGATATGAGGTGCACGGAATTAAAAGAAGATCTTCTTTGTTTAATACACAAAGAATAGATCACATATATGAAGATCCACATACCCCACATAGACATCTTCATTTACATTATGGGGACTTAACTGATAGCACTAATCTAATACGTATTATTAAAGAAGTTCAACCTGACGAAATTTACAACCTAGCTGCAATGAGCCATGTTCATGTGAGCTTTGAAGAACCAGAATATACAGCAAATGCAGATGGTATTGGAACATTAAGAATTTTAGAAGCAGTTCGTTTATTAGGCTTGACTAAGAAAACAAAAATATACCAAGCATCTACTTCGGAATTATATGGCTTGGTACAGGCGGTTCCTCAATCTGAAACAACTCCTTTTTATCCACGTTCTCCGTATGCTGTTGCGAAATTATATGCATACTGGATTACGGTTAATTATAGGGAAGCTTATAACATGTATGCTTGTAATGGCATATTGTTTAATCATGAGTCCCCACAAAGAGGTGAAACCTTTGTAACAAGAAAAATTACCAGAGCAACTGCTAAAATTGCTTTAGGTATGGACAGTTGTTTATACTTGGGAAATTTAGATGCAAAAAGAGATTGGGGACATGCGAAGGATTATATTGAAGGAATGTATTTGATTTTACAACAAGAAAAACCAGAAGACTTTGTTTTAGCAACCGGAATCACTACAACCATTCGTGATTTTGTAAAAATGAGTTTTGCCGAACTAGGAATTGAATTAGGGTTTAAAGGGAAGGATGAATTTGAAGAAGGATATGTTGTAAAAAATATTAGCGATTACAAACTGGATGAGGGCCAAGTTATTGTGAAAGTAGATCCTAAATATTACAGACCAACTGAAGTTGATTTATTAATTGGAGATCCAACTAAAGCAATGACTAAATTAGGTTGGAAACCTCAATATAATTTAGCAGCATTAGTTAAAGAAATGGTAGCAAGTGATGTTTCCTTATTTAAAAAGGAATTGCATGTCAAACAAAGCGGATTATAAGCATGGAACAAACTGCTAAAATATATATTGCTGGACACAGAGGAATGGTAGGTTCAGGATTAGAACGTAAACTAAGAAAAGAAGGGTATAACAATATTGTTACTAGAACTTCAGGTGAATTAGATTTAAGAAACCAGCAAGCTGTCAATGATTTTTTTGAAAAAGAAAAACCGGCATATGTAATTCTTGCTGCTGCAAAAGTTGGAGGTATATATGCTAATAATACTTATAGAGCAGAATTTATTTATGATAACTTAATGATTGAAGCGAATATTATTCATGCAGCTTATTTGAATAAGGTAACTAAGTTATTATTTTTGGGTTCATCTTGTATTTACCCTAAAATGGCTCCACAGCCATTGAAAGAAGAGTATTTATTAAGTGGATATTTAGAGCCAACAAATCAACCATATGCCATAGCAAAAATTGCAGGTATTGAAATGTGTGATAGTTATAGAGCGCAGTATGGTTGTAATTTTATTTCAGCCATGCCTACAAATTTGTATGGTACAAATGACAATTACCATCCAGAAAATTCACATGTGCTTCCTGCGCTAATTAGAAGAATTGTTTTAGCAAAAAAGAACAATGAACTAAATGTTACCATTTGGGGAACAGGGACCCCAAGAAGAGAGTTTTTACATGTTGATGATTTATCTGATGCGTGTTATTTCTTGTTACAAAACTATAATGGTCAGGGCTTAGTAAACATTGGATGCGGAACTGATGTTTCTATTCATGAATTAGCGGAGCTTATAGTTAAAGAAGTTAATTATGAAGGAGAGCTTATTTATGATACTACAAAGCTAGATGGCACTCCTAGAAAGTTAATGGATACAAGTAAAATTAATAATTTAGGTTGGATGCCGAGTATTAAATTAGAAGTTGGAGTAAAAAAAACAGTACTTGAATATTTGAAAATTATTGAATAAATTAAGAGAAGTGAAAAATAATTTAAAGCACCAATAACAGGATTCAACTGTCTTTACACCACTTTACGGGTTATAGTTTGATAAAAAATCTTTTCACTTGATTACAGGGACGGTTATTTACTCACAGAAATTCCCAGGGTACAAGCTGAAAATACATTTTTTATAATATTCAAATCTTTTAAATCAATATAATTTTTCAAATCTGAAAACTCTATATTAACGGCAGTGAATATAATTTCAAATTGGAGTATGAGTCGAATTAAACGACTCTCCATGGAAGGTTTATGGTTTGGCGCAGGACAAATTGCATCAGTTGTCGGTTCACTGTTCCTTGTACGCGTTCTTACGGAACATCTTAATCCTGGCGAATATGGACAATTGTCACTAGGGCTAACCGTTGCAGGGTTGGTAAATGCTGTGGTGATGGGTGGGGTTACTAATGGCATTAGCCGGTTTTATCCCATAGCCGTCGAAAAGCAGGACTTAGGCGGATATATGTATGCCACTTACCGCCTGTTGCTTTACGCCACAGTTATATCAGTATTGATCATCCTCCCATTAATTGTGGGTTTGTTGTGGTTAGGCTATTCACACTGGATAGCTTTAGCTTCTTTAGTTTTTGTATTTTCGATATTGAGTGCTTACAATTCAGCATTAAGTGGCATTCAGAATGCCGCCCGACAACGTTCTATTGTAGCCTTTCATAGTGGATTGGATGCTTGGCTCAAAATCGGATTGGTACTACTAGTAATGTTTTGGTTTGGGAATTCAAGTATTTCAGTGGTTATTGGTTATGCCTGTTCATCCTTTCTTATAATATTCTCCCAACTCGTTTTTTTGCGTCGCACTATTATCATTAAAAAGGAGCAATCTACAAATGATTATCAATGGATAAAGCAAATGTGTGCCTATGCTTTACCATTTGCAACATGGGGTATTTTTGGATGGGCACAACAAAGTGCGGCCCGTTGGGCCTTAGAGGCGTTTACAACAACAGAAACTGTTGGACTATTTTCTGTCTTATCACAGCTTGGTTACGCCCCCATACAAGTAGTTACTTCAACTGGTCTCGCATTTTTAACACCTATAATTTTCACACGGGTTGGCGATATGAGTTCTACAATTGGTAAGGATAATGCTAGTCTTCTAATAAAAAAATTAGTCATTTTAGGGTTAGGACTTACTACAATAGCCGTCCTTTTAGTTGCAATATTACATTCGTACATATTTCACTTACTTGTTAATGATACCTTTTTTTCTGTATCTTCCTTTTTGCCTTGGGTTGTGTTGGCTGGGGGGATATTTTCTGTAGCTCAGCTTTACGCATCAAAAGCAATGGCTTTATTGAAGACTAAAAAAATAATTTCGACCATGATCGGAAGTTCAATTATTGGTATTGTTGCAGCTATCGTAGGTACATATTATTTTTCGTTGATGGGTGCAGTCTTTTCAATGCTAGTACATTCTATCTCATATTTTATATGGATAGTTATTGCAGGAAGGTCTTTAGATAGTCAAGGTACATAATGTTGCTATGTATAAAAAAACTTATTCAGGTTGATTTCTTAACTTATTGTTACTTGGTTTCTATGTAACTACCACCTTAAAAAAATGGCGCCCACAATTGTTTTTTAATAAAAGTTGAAAAGTAATTTGATGTGCTTGTGCTTAAATGTAATATTTTTAATCAGAAAAAATGGCGCAAGGCTTATTTACGGATGTATTTATTCAAAAAACCTATTTATTAATGTTTCGTGAAGTTGCCTTAAAAAGTAATACTTCGTAGAAGCTAGAGCATGAAAACATCAATAAAAAGTTAAACATAGAGATCTTCTTGTGAGTGTTTAGGAGGTATGTGATAGTGCCTAATTTGCAGCACGTCTTTATTTTACTTGTAGCCCAAGAGATAAGACCAATTTGAATTAAATACAAATTCAGTAAAAAATGCCTCAGAGTAATTGTATTGTAAGTGATTAGTATTTAACTGATACTGATCTAATTTATAATTAACACAAATTTAAATGACATGATAATAAAACCAGTCCTCATCAAGCTCCATTGGATCCTTTCCAGACAATTTGGCTTCGACCCACGTATTTTTCTTCGCTCTTTACTTTCCTTGCCTGCTTACATACGTGACTGGATGTCATTCCGCAAAGACTACTCGGGCAAAATGAAGTTTATGCCATGCCTGCATGACCGCTATGAAGAAGGTGGTGAGACCCAAAGTGAATATTTTTGGCAAGACCTTCTGGTGGCCCGTGCCATATATACGGACAATCCCATAAAGCATGTGGATATTGGCTCACGCGTTGATGGCTTTGTGGCACATGTGGCTAGTTTTCGCAATTGTGAGGTTTTTGATGTTCGGCCCCTTAGCACTGCAGTGCCCGGTGTGGTGTTTCGCCAAGCTGATTTGATGAACTCGACTTCATTGCCAACCACTGCCCAGGGGGAGGAGGGTTATTGCGATTCGCTCTCCTGCCTGCATACAATTGAGCACTTTGGGTTGGGGCGGTATGGCGACCCGATTAATCCAAAAGGCTATCAACGTGGCATTGATAATATGGCACAGTTACTTCAGCCTGGTGGTACGTTATATCTTTCTACACCAATCGGTCAGGAGCGTGTTGAATTTAACGCCAACTGGGTTTTTGATCCCCGTAGTATCGTTAAATCTGCCGAGGAGTCTCGCATGTTATTGCAAAAACTCATTATCATAACAAGCATCAATAAGCCCCAAGAAGTGGCAATCGATTCAGTATCACTTGCTAATTTGGCCTTGCAGCGCTATCAGCTTGGCTTATTCATTTTCAAAAAATTATAAAATGAGTAATTAGCATGCTAATAAAAAATATCAATAAAATAAACTGCCAAGCTCGGATCTATAAAACCCTAACTGCCTTTCCTAAAGAAAGGCTTTCGGATTCTGGATCAGGTACTTGCAAACTAAAGTATCGGCAAAATTGTGACGATTTGAAACATCTCCTGCAAAACTTTCCAATTTAGCTTTATAAGAATGCGCAGAATAGTAACTCGAAAATTGTTGATTGGCATTTCTATAGTCGGTATAGTGTCTTTGGCAATGGCACTTAGAGGTGAAATTGAAACTATGCTTGCTTGGTGGATGGCGATTACGCTTTTGCTGCCGCCATTGCTTTGGGCTCAAAAAAATCGCTACGTTTCGTTGAAAATAATCTGTTTTCTCGCTTTCATGACTCAATTTGTTTCACTTCCCTTTTTTTACTTTGATCGCGATAAATTTCCCTGGAACCACGTTAAGCCTTTTGGTTTTACCGCATTGGAGGCATTGCCAATACTTTCGAAGGTGATGCTTTTCTTAGTATTCTTGATTGTTTTTTTCAAACTGCTGTATCGTTTGCATATTTTCGGTGGGTCAAGTAATCCGCTCTATGACATTGCTCAAATACCTGCAGAAAAATCGATAAACATTAAATTTTTTGGTGAGAAAGCTCACTATTTAAAACCTAGTCGGTATAGCAGATTATATGGGTTTTTAATTGTCCTGGTAATTATTTCGATAGTCCCTCTGAACCTTTGGATGTATTCTCAGGGCATAAGTATTGTTGGAGTACAAGCGCCTAAGCTACCTTATAGACTGTCCGGACTTTTGCATTACCTTGTAGTATTCGTAATTCCACTATTACTTGCATTTTTGTATTGGAGGTCTAAACGTAATTTATTTCTTGTAATGATTTTGCTTTGTTATGCATTGTTATTAGGCTTAACTACCATAAGTCGTTTTGCACTTCTCATTGTGATGTTGCCTATCCTCGCTTTTGCCTGGTTAGATCAGCGCCGTTGGCTTCTTATATTTTCAGGCATTATCGCCGTCGTTGGGTTTGCTGTAGTTAGTTTAGCGCGTAACTTTGTTCATTTAGTGGCAGGAGATGAAGTTATTGCAGACACCAGCAAAAGCATTCCGACAATCATTGGGGACCTTTTTGCTCAAACCGATAGCCCGTTTCTTGAAGGTGATTTCCTAGTACGAATGTTTGTTGGAATTTTTGATCGTATCGATGGTTTTGGCAATTTGGTCATGTCAAGCTTCTATGACCCTAATGCTGTGCTCAGTCCTCTTGGTTTCTTATTACGCATGATATGTAGACCTTTCGCCCCCCTTGATGTTGATCTTCATCACATTCAATGGCAAGGTGACATTCTGCCATTTGGTTTTTACAATGGCGGAGCATTATTGTCGAATACCATTATTGTTGGTAATGCGAGTTTATTATGGATAGTTGCCAGTGCGTTTGTTGCTGCTTTTATGCTAGTCTTGGTGGAAAAAAATGCATATAGCGTAACAGTTCGTTATGGCCTTTCTGATCTATTCGCCCCTGCGCTCATCGGATTTTTAGCTATTGTGTTCTTTATAGAAAATGGTGGTTCCATAACTTTTTTAGCACCTCTTCTGTTCTTGATTATAACCAATTTGTTGTCACGTGTTTGCCGCTTCAACCGACCGAAATCTTCGACGGCTAGCACTCCTACAATTCATAAAATACAAGGCTTTTGAATATGATGATGTTTACTCGCAGCCTCCTTGGTAGGTCACTGTCTTCTGGGACTAATTTACCGCTAGAACCGTCTGAACAGAAAGATTCTGCAAAAATAATAGCTAGCATCTTCGGTGGCCTTGGTAACCAGCTCTTCTGCTACGCAGCCGCCCGCCGGCTGGCGATGGTGAATAAGGCTGAATTGGTCATCGATGATATCAGCGGATTTGTAAACGACCAGGAATATAAGCGACAGAGTCAGATTGATCATTTTCACATTCCCTGCCGCAAAGCAACTGAGACTGAGCGGATGGAACCTTTTTCAAGAGTTAGGCGAGTGCTTATGCGAAAGTGGAACTTATTTCGTCCCTTTGCACAGCGTACTTACATTCAACAAGAGGGTATTGATTTCGATTCGAGACTGCTCCACTTCAAACCTCAAGGTACGGTCTATATTGAAGGCTATTGGCAAAGTGAGGATTACTTTAAGGATGTGGCAAGCACTTTGCGCGAGGATTTGCAAATCAAGCCGCCCACCGATGCCGCTAATGTATTATTGGCAGATAAGATACGTAATTGCAAATCGGTGGCTGTACATGTGCGTTTTTTTGATCAACCACAAATTTCTGGTGTAAACATCGTACCAGGCGATTACTACCACCGAGCGATTGCCTTAATGGAAAGCCTTTTGCCTTCTGCACATTACTATATATTTTCCGACAAACCCGAATCCGCCCGGGCTCGTATTCCACTGCCTGATGAAAGATTCACTTTAGTGTCACATAACCTCGGGGATGAACTAGCCTATGCCGACCTGTGGCTGATGACCCAATGCCAACACTTCATTATTGCCAATAGTACGTTCAGTTGGTGGGGTGCGTGGCTGGCGGAGTGCGCGGACACCTTGGTAATAAGTCCCGCAACTGTTAGAGGCTTGGTCACAGCATGGGGATTTCCTGGGAATTTACCATCCCGCTGGAAATTGCTCTGAATAAACGCTTATTTAATAAGAGAAATCTATGAAGCTCCTATTTGATTATAACGAGACAGAATTATTTGATATCAATAAAAATGGTATCCAACTTATTGATCATGGTGACACAATTGAAATATACAACGATCCATTCCGAACAGTCCCTTTATTTGTTACAAAAAACGAAGCCAATGAGTTGATTATTTTCTCTGAGTTTAAAGATTATTATGATTTCGATTTTGTAGACAGAAGTGTTGATGAAGCAGGGTTCTGGGAGATTATAATTTTTGGAAGTGGATTATGGACAAGAACGCTTTATAAAAATGTAATGCAAATGCCTAGTGCTACTTGCTTAAAGATTAACAAGAAAAGTGAACAATACAGTATATCGAGATACTGGCACTATGATATCAAGGAGGATGAAAGTATCCGATCCATAGAGCAAGCTGCTGATGGAATGTTTGAGATATTGGATGATATTTTTTCAAAACTAGACAAAAAACAATTATATTTTTTAGGCATGAGTGGCGGATTGGATTGTCGGATCACGCTTGCATTTTTATCAAAACATGTTCCTAAGCATAACATCAAACTTTTTACTTTTGGATTTGATAAAAATATCCTTGAGTTTGAGTACGCGAAAAATGTGGCAAATTCCCTGGGTGTATCGGCACCCGAATTTCATCAATTATCGGCGCAATCTTACAAAGAGGCATTAAACTATTTGCCAAGCCTCAGTGGTGGGCAAATCTCAATCAATCACTGTCACATTCTTGATTATTTAAGAAAATATAACTTCTCTGATTGCCGCCATATTTCAACTTATTTTAGTGATGCAATTTTTGGTTTTGATTGTATATTTCCTAAAAAGCTAGAAGAGATTCAATTTAATTATTATGCTAAAATAATGTCGAATATGAAAAACATTGCGCCAGCATTAAAAGAAGATATATTTAATGATTCGTTAAAGATTTTTGCAGGGTACGATGTAGAAGCTAACTTTAGTTCGCTTGATGAATTTAAATACGTGACCGAAAGAAATCAAAAATTTCACATGTTGCTAGCATCGCTTCAGAATAGGTGTGTCGTAACTGATTTTATTTATGCAGACATGACTTTGCTTAGATATTCACTATCGATGCCAATGAAGTACAGGGTAAATAAAAATGTCATTGATACTCTGTTGGATAAATATTTCAAAGAAATTTCGTCGAGTTCATTAAACAATATTTCGTCACGCGACTCTAAAAATTCCGCATTTAGCTTCCAGTGGGGAAACAGATTTTCCGGCTTGCTTAATTGGTATTTATTCCGTATTCTCAATCGTGTCAATTCATTATTGCGCGTGTTGACTAGAGGGGAAATTCAAATTCTAAATAAATATCAAACAGAAGAACATGAGAGGCTTTTATATAGCGATTTTAAAGAAAATTTACATGCAGCAACAGCTAAATTTTTAGCGATGGGTATATTATCCCACGTACAAAAAGTAGAGTATGATCAGCTCCCGATTAAGAGTGAAGGGGTTGCTGAGAGATATGCAATTATAAGTCTGGCCAAAATTTTATGATACTAGTTGAATTAAGTCGGATTCTGGGTGAAAAGTTAAAGTTATGAAGATATTGATCGTCGGTGCATGGGCTTGGCTGCAATATGAAAAGGGCTTTGCAGAAGGTCTCCGTAATAATGGGGTAGAAGTCTCTGCATTGTCTGTATCGAATTTCTTCAGGGGATATTTGGGACGTCTTCAGCAAATAATTCCTTTCCCTGGACCCGCGTTGCTACGTTTGAATCGTGCAATAGTTGATACCGTGGATGAGCAAAAGCCTGATTTGGTTTTTTTCTGGCGCCCCACTCATGTCTTACCTAAAACAATCAGTAAGCTTACAAGGATGGGTTTTAAAACGGCTTCATACAATAACGACGACCCTTTTGGACCGAATATTCATGGTAATGTGCCGTGGCACCATCACTTCTTATGGCACTGGTATTGCAAGTGCTTACCATTGTTCAATTATAATTTTTTCTATCGTAAAATCAATTGTGCAGAGGCAAGGGTCTTTGGTGCAATGCACGCTGAGGTCTTACTCCCCTACTTTATGCCTTGGCAAAATCACCCCGTACAGCTATCTGAAGCCGATCGGCAGGTTTATGAAACTGAAGTAGTGTTTGTTGGGCACTACGAGCCAGATGGCCGCGAGGATAGCATTCGCGCACTCGTCAATGCTGGCATACGGGTCAAGTTATGGGGAGGGCACTACTGGAGTCGTGCCGTTCTGGGGGATCTATATGACAACCTCGCGCCTATCGAGGTTGCCGAAGGCGTTGCATATGGCAAAGCACTATGTGGCGCCAAGATTTGCTTGTGCTTTCTCTCCAAACTTAATCGAGATACTTACACCCGCCGCTGTTTTGAAATTCCAGCCTACGGGAAAGTAATGTTGGCGGAGCGCACTGATGACTTGATACAGTTTTTCAAAGAAGATGAAGAGGCTTGCTTCTTTTCCTCTCAAGAGGAATTGGTACGTAAGGTAAAGTGGCTTATCAATAACCCGAATATTCGAGAAAGCATCGCACAGGCTGGCCTTCGCCGGGTTTGGAAGGATGGGCATGATGTTACTTCTCGCTCCAATAAATTTCTTGAAAAAATTAGTTAAATTTTATTTGATTCGCAAATCTTAGGTTTGTTGAATTAATGTTCATGTTAAATGCACTCAATTATGAAAAATAATCTTTCGATTGTCTTCTTGTGGGCGGAAGTGGGCGGATATTTGGAGGCTGTACTTAAATCACTATCAAGTCAACCTGTAGGGATTATTAATGTTGTGCATTGGGATAAACGCAATTTAAATACCACCCAGCATGAAATTACTAACCTTGATAAGGTGATTTTTCATGCAAGATCTGAGGCAAATGATGAATTAATATTTAAATTGCTTGAAATCGCAAAGCCGGAGATAGTAGTAGTATCCGGATGGATGGATAAAGGTTATATAAGGGTTTGCAAGAAGTATAAAAAAAAATGTCCCAATGTGAAAATAGTTGCAGGTATTGATGATATGTGGGTGGGATCATTAAGGCAAAGACTTGGTCAGATTTATTATAATTTTTTCTATAGAAAATTATTTGATTTTATGTGGATATCTGGCCAACCTCAGTTCTCGTTTGCTCAGCGTTTTGGTTATAACATTGAAAACATTATATCTAATTTATATAGCGCCGATACGGAGACTTTTAAGACGCGGGCCGGAATTACTAAGAGATTTGTTTTTGTTGGCAGGTTTGTCAAGGTTAAGGCAATTGATTTGTTAGTTAATGCATATTGCATGCTATCAGAAAGTGAGCAGAAGGAGTGGCCATTGATTTTAATTGGTGACGGCGATCAGAAATCAATAATTTTAGGTCAAAAAAATCCAAATATTATAGTTTTGCCTTTCTTGCAACCTGAGAAACTCAGGGAAGAATTGCTCAAAGGAGGCGTTGGTTGTTTACCATCACATAAAGATCAGTGGGGTATTGTTTTGCATGAATATGCATTGATGGGTTTGCCAATACTTGCAAGCTCAGGTTCTGGAGCAACAACTGAGTTTTTAATATCTGGGTTCAATGGCTTTATGTTCAATAAAGGTAGCGTTAATGATATGTATCGAGCTATGAAGGAATTCACATCTTTAACCGAGTTTGATATTTCTCGCTTTGCCGAAAATAGCACTAAACTTGGGCAAAGAATCACAAGTGACCTATCTGTAGCATCTTTGCTATCTGTTTGCCATTCGGCGCTATCAAAATAGAAATATGTTAAAGCTATTTTTATTGAAATTCTCGTTCTAATTTTTTTTCCGCATTGGATCTTTAGAGTTATCCAATTTCATATATTTTTTTGACTTCAAAGAGCTAATTCAAAATTTGGTTAAATGAGAATACACACTTAATTGAGCTATATAATTTAAAGGAAAGTTACAACCAAAATTAACAGGAACAAATCTCTTTAATGTTTTTAAAAAATATTACAATGATGAAAATTGCTATTCATTTTCAAAAAAAGTTCAATTACATTGGTCACGATATATAATTTTGAAACGATTGACAAAAGACATTAAGTTTCAGGTGAATCACGAGATAATTAATTTAATACGTCTGTGTTCAATCAAAAGATGATGTGAATAAGAAGTTGACTAATTAATTGCGTCACAGAAAACCCCGAAGTCGATCTTGGAAGTTGGAAACGGAACAATTAGTTTCAACCACTGTTATGATTAGCATTAATTAATACTCTGCTGAAGTGTGATATCATATTATACAAAGTAATTGGGAGATAAATTTGTCTGTGATCTCAAATCCCAATATGACAGATTGTTTGAACGCATTACTCATTATTGTTTATTGGACTATATTGAACAGAAAGACATCGAAAATGTAAGAAAAACATTCGCCAAAAGAATCAAAGAGTTAACCAGAGATTTGACATAAACCTTGATAAATTATAGAGGAAAAAGATGGCTCGGCGCAAAAAAAGTCAACTAAGTTACAAAGGGTTAAGTTTATTCTTGTAATTTCCTTATCCCATGTCAGAGAAGCACAAATGAAAATACATATGGTCTTGTCAAAGAATTATTTCAAATGGAACGAACTTAATTCTTGCATCCTTGGAGAAATTCAATTGGGTTCAAAATACGCGTAATTTGTGACCACACAGAACAAAGAATTAATTATACATAAAGAAAAATAAAATTCATCATTTTCGTTTTATTAATTTTGGGTTAGCAACTTTAAATCGCCGTTAAAAAATCTTTTTTCTAAAAAATGCCATACAAAAAACTATAATTAAATATTGCATTTTAAAATTCATTACTTCAAATCAAAATTCTAAACAATCAAAAAAGCTAAAAATTATATTATGTTCAAAATCGCACAACTTTATGCTCACATTTATGTGATTATAAAATCGCTCACTGGTTTAAATATTCCTGGCTTGGGTTTTTTGCTTAGGCTTTGTAAAAGGCCCCGTTATATCAATTTTCTTAAGCAAAAGCTTTATTTTGAGCCGGCTGTAGCTTCATCGTACGGGTTATTTATTATCAATCGCGTACAGGAGCCGGAGACACATAGTATTTTGAATCATATTTATCAATCCTTCACATCACAAAAATCAGTCTTCATAGAAGTTGGTGCTAATATAGGTGCAATCATGGTTGACATTGCGCGTCATGATGATGTGCATGTTTTTGGATTTGAACCATCTATGAATTGTGTTACTGCTATTACTAAAACAATGGCATACAACCAACGCAATAATTTTAATATCTTTCAAAATCTTGTTGGTGAGGACGAAGCTATGGTCGCTTTTAGTGAAGGAAAAGCTGATGGTTCTGCATCCATTTATACAAGCACCAATTCTTCCGAAAAAGTTCAACAAATAAAACTCGATTCTGTTAAAGAATTAAGTGCACTGCCAGAAGGCATGCCTACAGTAATCATGATTGATGTCGAGGGCTATGAACCCAATGTTTTGCGTGGTGGGGCCGAGTTAATAAAGCGTTTGAAACCATTGGTGTTATTTGAATATAATTATGTTTCAAAACGTTATTTTAATATTAATGAAATTCACCAAATTTTGGGAGATTCTTATATCATCTTCAGGCTAAGAAATGACGCATTGCTAGACAGTGTTGTAGCGAATGCATGGAACTGTGTCGCTATCCCGCGAAATACGCAGTTTGAAACGATTCTAAAATCTCGAATAACTTCTTGATTTTCTCCTGAATTTTCCCAACAATTAATGATAGCCTCTTGGCCAAGGACTATAGCATTCCTTAATGTATGTTGTATATGTTTTTTTCAAAATAAATATCAAATGATTTGAAAATATTAATAACAGGTTCACGCGGATTTATAGGTAAGAATTTATGCGAACGATTAAATGAGATTGGTGAACATTTGGTCCTTACCTATAATAGGGGTGATGATGAAGAATCACTATCTTATTTAATTCATCAATCTGATGTAATCATTCATCTCGCAGGTGAGATGCGCCCTAATGATAATAGTGAGTTATTTACTGCGAATGTGGGATTGACTGAAAAAATTTGTTCTATTATTAAAAAATCTAATATCAAAAAAATATTTTTACTTACATCCTCTATTCAAGCAGATCAAGATAATCCATATGGCTTAAGTAAGTTGCAAGCTGAACAGGCTGTTATTAAGTTGTCAAATGAAACAGTCAATCAAGTTATTATATATAGGTTACCGCATGTTTTCGGTAAATGGTGCAAGCCAAATTACAATTCGGTGATTGCAACGTTTTGTTACAATATTTCTAGGGGGATTCCGATCAAAATAAATGATCCTGATGCAATTATTAAACCGGTATATGTTGACGATGTTGTTTCTGAATTTTTAAGTGCAATTTCAGGTCCCAAAGATGGTATTTCATGGAGAAAGGTCTCGCCTGAATATGAGATTACAATTGGCGAATTGGCAAACCGAATTGAAGGGTTTAAAAAATCAATAAATATTTCGATATCCGACACATCTGGGGTGGATCTTAATACTGCATTATATTCAACCTACATGAGTTATCTTGAAACTGGTGGCTGCTAATCTGGGACTACCCGTGTAAAGTGACAATAGTGTGTGATTTGTTGAAATATTAAAATCATCAGATGCAAGTGATTTCTCATGATTTCCAAAGCGACCTAATGTTTCTGAATGTAATTTATATAACAATAGAAAGAATGAAAAATTTCTAGTTGTGAGCTGTGCAGTTCGTTTTGGGATTAGAAATATCATTGATAATTAAAACGTTGATTTAGCCACTTCAGGTGATATTACCAACTTAGTGAAAACCATTTCTAAAAGGTACAAGTTACAACTGACGCATGTCAGAATTTTATAATACTTATTCTTTATGCAAATAAAATATATGATACCAACCATCTAATTACAATTAATTGTTTTTTTAAAATAAAAATCCGTTAGTTTCACCAACTATAAAAATTTGTTTGTATAACCTCTTTGGTTCTTTGTATTTTCAATAAAAATTTTTTTGTTTCAAAACATTAAGAATTCAAATAAATTACAGTGGTCTTTTTTGTATTTTAAAAATCTAGGGTTGTCAAATTAGTTGATAAAAAAGTTTTAATATTGTTATATAATTAATAAAAATGAATATAAAAACCATTTTAGTTACAGGAGGATGTGGATTTATAGGCTCTAATTTAGTTG
Source organism: Sediminibacterium sp. (assembly GCA_044341385.1). Classification (GTDB taxonomy): domain Bacteria; phylum Bacteroidota; class Bacteroidia; order Chitinophagales; family Chitinophagaceae; genus Sediminibacterium. The sequence continues at coordinate 52,337 of JBIIRW010000001.1, forward strand.
ATAAATTACTCGATTTGGGCTTCAAGGTAATATGTTTAGATAATTTTGATGATTTTTATCCCAGAGAAATTAAAAGTCAAAATATAAGTTCTGCATTAAATAATAAGAATTTTACATTATTTGAAGGAGATCTAAATAACCAAGACGATGTTGATGCTTGTTTTAAACTTGGGAAAATTGATATTGTAGTTCATCTTGCCGCTAAAGCAGGTGTTCGTCCATCGATTGAAGATCCTTTAACTTGTTTTAACACCAATATTTTTGGGACCCTAAATCTTCTTGAAGGAATGAAAAAAAATAATGTAGTTAAACTAGTTTTTGCTTCATCTTCCTCTGTTTATGGTAATAATAAAGTCGTTCCATTTTCCGAATCTGATAATGTTGATTCACCCATCTCACCATATGCGGCTTCTAAGAAATCTGGTGAATTGATTTGTTATACATACCATCAATTGTACAATTTTGATGTTTTTTGTTTGAGATTTTTTACAGTGTATGGGCCAAGGCAACGACCGGACTTAGCAATACATAAGTTTACTAACCTAATATTACAAGATAAGTCAATACCTTTTTATGGCGACGGCTTAACGGCTAGAGATTATACATACGTTGACGATATTTTAGAAGGGATTCTTGCAGCAATATATAATCTTAAAGGATTTAATGTATTTAATCTCGGTGAATCCAGAACAATAACGTTAAAAAAAATGATTGAAGTATTAGAGAGTAAATTAGATAAAAAAATTAAAATAAATTCATTACCAAAACAGGCAGGGGATGTGGATATTACATATGCCAACATTACTAAGTCTAATGCAATTCTTGGCTATCAACCTAAATGGACTTTCGAGAACGGAATCGAAATATTTCTAAAATGGAAATTAGAAAATCTAAATTAGATTTTCTAATTTGAGCATTGTTTTTTGTTTATTAGAATCTAATTCTCTTTTCATACTTATGACTAAACCTTAATTAGTTCTATTACTTAATCCAATTCTCCTATTTAAAATTTAATTATTTTGAAAATCTTATTTATTGCGCCACTGCCTCCCCCAATTACCGGACACTCTCTTGTATCAGAGTTTTTAGTAAATTTTCTTAAACAGAATGATGATGTTAAAATAGTTAACCTTAGCAAAGAAAATATTGATCAAAGTTCTGGAGGAATAAAAAGAATTTTTCAAGTATTTAACATACTCTTTCAAATTTATAAAGAAAAAAAAAACATCGATGTCATTTACTTTACAATATCCGAGTCATTTGCAGGTAATTTAAAGGACCTCTTGATTTATTTAATTTGTTTTAATAAATTAAACAAGATATTTATTCATTTACATGGCGGCAGTATAAAAAAACTACTTTGGGATAAAAATAATTTTATTTTTAATTTGAATAAATTTTTTATAAAGAAACTTTCGGGTGTAATTATTTCCGGTAACTCTCATTTAGAAATATTCGATGGATTAATTGCTAATAGTAAGATAAAAATTGTTCCAAATTTTGCTCAAGAAAGTTTATTTATTTCCGAATCTGATTTAAAATTAAAATTTACAACCATTAATCCATTAAGGTTGCTATACATTGGTGGATTAATTGAAAAGAAAGGTTATCTTGAATTAACTAGAGCATTTATTGAACTTCCATACGAAATCAAGAGTAAATTTGTTTTACATATTGCAGGAAAGTTTGAATCTAAATCCGCCGAATTAAATTTTCACGATTTAATTAAAAATATTGAAGGTGTAACCTACCATGGAATAATTGATGAGGCTACTAAAAAAAGCTTGCTTCATTCTGCTCATGTTTTTTGTTTACCAACTTCATTTTTAGAAGGCCAGCCAATTTCAATTTTAGAAGCATATGCATCAGGATGTTTTGTTTTAACAACACCTCAACCCGGAATATTAGATATTTTTAAAAATAATTTAAATGGATTCTGTATTTCTGAGAGGAGTGTCCTTTCTGTTAAGGATGCTTTAATAATGGTTCTTAATAGGTCATCCGAAATAGAGAATATAGCAAACAATAATCTGTTGGTTGCATGTGATAATTACAAATTAGACAAATATGTCAATTCGATAAGAAGTTTTTTAAGTTTTAAAAAATAAAATTATGAATAAAAGAGCAGTTATACTAGCTGGAGGTAAAGGAACAAGGCTAAGACCATATACAATAGTGTTACCTAAGCCATTGATGCCTATAGGAGAGTATCCAATTCTTGAATTAGTAATAAGGCAATTGGTAAATCATGGGTTCGATCATATTACAATCGCTGTTAACCATCAAGCAGAACTCATCAAAGCATTTTTTAATGATGGGGCTAAATGGAATGTAAAAATTGATTATTCATTAGAAAACAGTCCTTTGGGTACGATGGCGCCGTTAAAATTGATTAAAGATCTACCCACGAATTTTTTAGTAATGAACGGCGATATTTTAACCGATCTAGATTATTCTTCGTTTTATTCAAAGCATGTTGATAATAAATATTTATTTTCTATTTCTTCATATAAAAGAGAAAATAAAATTGATTATGGTGTTTTAGAAACAAATATGAATGGTGAATTAACTGGTTTTGTCGAAAAACCTACTACTTCATTTGAAGTTAGTATGGGTATTTATCTAATTAATAAAGAAGCTCTATCATATATACCAGACAATCAATCATTCGGATTTGACGACTTAATGCATAAATTGCTAGAAAATAATAAAACCGTAATGGTAAATTCTTTTGCAGGTTATTGGTTGGACATTGGAAGACCTGATGACTATATGCAGGCCATAGAAGAGTTTGGTAAAATGAAAAATAAGTTTATAAATGAATAATATTCTTGTAACTGGAGCTGCAGGTTTTATTGGCAGCCATCTTGTAGATACATTATATAAAAGTAGTGATAATTTTTTTGCAGCTTCAAGAAGTAATGGTGATATATCTTTAAACCAAACATGGAAAAATTTCCCTGATTGTAATATAGTTGTACACCTTGCAGGAAAATCATTCGTTCCTGAAAGCTGGGCAAATTTTCATAGTTATGCTGAAGCAAATTTGTTAAGCACTATTTCAGCTTTAGAGTATTGTAGGCAAAGAAGAGCAAAACTTATTTATTTAAGTTCATATATGTATGGAAATCCACCCTATTTGCCCATATCCGAAAATATGCCAGTTGTTGTTCAGAATCCATATGCATTAACAAAAAGATGGGCCGAAGATTCATGTGAGTTTTATTCTAATCATTACGATATCCCTATTACAATTATCAGGCCCTTCAATGTTTACGGGCCTGGTCAATCGTCAAATTTTTTGGTACCGCATTTAATAAGTCAATTAAAACTTGGAAAAGAAATTAGGGTAAAAGATTTAGCACCAAAACGTGATTATGTGTATATTCATGATTTAATAAGTGCAATCATTAAGGCTATTAAAATAGATCTTGGATATGAAATTTTCAATATTGGCTCTGGTAAGAGCTATTCGGTGAAAGAAATTATTTCTATGGTTCAGGAAATATATGGATCAAGTCTGCCAGTTTTCTCTGAAGAATCTGAAAGAAAAAGCGAAATAATGGATACAATTGCAGATATCTCCAAAGCAAATAAATTATTAAATTGGTCTCCTTATTGTGACATATACAATGGTTTGCAAAAAACAATTGAAAGTATTAATTAATTATTAGCAAACTGTGAATTGCATTTTAACTATTAATGTTAACAAAAAATTAGTACCCTTTTATTTTTTTAATGTTAAAAAATCATATCACCATAAGAATCTAATTATATTCAACAAAATTAATTGGTAATAAATTTTCTTTATAACCGGATAACCTTTTTAATAAAAAATATAATAAAATGCACATAATAGATATCGAAAAATTTGTAAAAAAGTATATTACTAAAAGAGAGATAAGTTTATTTGAAAGTGATATTCAAAATAATCATGAACTATTGACGTCTAAAATAGAAGGCAAATCCGTCCTTGTTATTGGTGGAGCAGGTACAATTGGTACTTCCTTCATAAAAGCCGTTCTTTGTTTTAAACCTGGGAAACTCGTAGTAGTAGACACTAATGAAAACGGACTCACAGAGCTTACTCGTGATTTACGAAGTACTAAGGGACAGTTTATTCCTGAGGAATATATAACATATCCTATGAATTTTGGAGATCCTGTATTTTATAAAATGTTTAAAGCAAATAAGTCATTTCAAATAGTTGCTAATTTCGCAGCTCACAAACACGTTAGAACTGAAAAAGATCAATTTTCTATTGAAGCAATGATTGAGAATAATGTTATACGAGCTAAACATTTTCTTGACTTATTAATGGAAAACAAGCCAGAATATTTTTTTTGTGTTTCTACTGATAAAGCAGCAAGACCAGTTAATGTAATGGGGGCAACGAAAAAAATAATGGAAGAAGTAATAATGGCATATAGTAAGGAGTTTCATATTACCACCGCTCGCTTTGCAAATGTTGCTTTTTCTAGTGGCTCATTGTTGGATGGCTACTTACATAGAATTACTAAAAATCAACCAATTTCTTGTCCATCAGACGTCAAGCGTTTCTTTGTTTCGCCAGAAGAAAGCGGACAAATTTGTATGTTAGCCTGCTTGTTAGGAAACTCAGGTGATGTATTTTTCCCAAAAATCGACTCAAAGGAAATGGTGAATTTTAAAGAAATCACTTTCAATTTCTTTAATGCCATCGGACGCAATTTACATGAATGCTCTTCAGAAGAAGAAGCAAAACAAATGACATGTTCTATAAGTGATGATAAGTTATATCCAGTCTTTTTTTTTGAATCAAACACCTCGGGGGAGAAATTGTACGAAGAGTTTTATACAGAAGATGATATACTTGATAATGAAAGTTATGAAAGTTTAGGAGTAATCAAAAATGCCAAGCGTATAACTTTAATAGAGGCAAATAGTTGTTTAAATGAGATTAAGAGCATATTCTCTGAAAAAAATTATTCAAAAGAATCTATTATTAGTGTCTTAAAACGTTATCTTATTGATTTTCAGCATATTGAAACGGGTAAATCTTTGGATGAAAAAATGTAGTACTTACAATTTTTTTATAAATAATTTTGATTTAAATATTTCACGGTTATCTGTAAACTTTAGTGTAAAAGTCGTTATGTGGTTATCCCATACATCTAATTTGAAAAGTCTACACGTAATGTCTATATTAAATACTTTAACCGCAGTTACCTTCAAAGATTACTAACACATATTTGTTTAAAATATTATAGCAAATAAGAGAATAATCCGCCATCTTGGTAAATTATTAAATTGCTTAAAGACAGCACAACGCATCAGGCGGCCTATTGCCAATAATTTTTAGAAAAAAGTGTAAAAACTAGTTTTTCATTTGCTCCGTTCTTATTCCACTTCTGTCCACTTCGAAGGGAAATGAACAATATCAGTAAGAAATAAAAAATATAGTGTAATTTTAAATTGTACTTGGATGAGGAACATTAAGTGGAATTCGAGAGTAGGACAGTCTTTCTTAAACTAATACCTATTTACTAACCAAAAGATTTATTGTTAATTGAAATAACATGAAAAAAAGAACAGATAATATTCAAATATGTACGAACTGTGTAATGGATTCAACTGATCCGACGATTGTATTTGATGAAAAAGGAGTTTGTGATTATTGTCTTAATTATTATACTAATATTCTTCCTAATTGGCATACCGATGAAAGGGGAAGATCAAGTATTATGAAGGTTGTTGAAAGGATCAAGTCAGAAGGTATAAATAAGGAATATGATTGTATGATTGGTATAAGTGGCGGATTAGATAGTAGTTTTCTTGCACATGTTGCTGTTAAAGATTTTGGCTTACGTCCATTATTTTTTCATGTGGATGCTGGCTGGAATTCTGACATTTCTACTAGCAACATTCAAAAATTAATTGATGGACTGGGAGTTGATCTTTATACAGAGGTAGTAAACTGGGATGAAATGAAAGACCTTCAACGTGCTTTTATTAAATCACAAGTTCCAGATATTGACACGCCTCAGGATTTAGTTTTCTTTTCATCGCTATATAACTATGCTGCTAAAAATGGTCACAAATATATTATTACAGGAGGCAATTTTTCTACTGAATGCGTGAGAGAACCTCTGGCATGGGGAGCATATTATCAAACCGACATGGTATATGTTAATGAAATTCATAAAAAATTTGGAGAAAGAAAACTTGTTACCTTCCCTAGATGCGACATCTTTAAATATAAAATCTTGTATAGGTTTTTTTACGGAATACGTGTTGTAAAACCACTAGACAGTATCCCTTTTGTTAAAAAGGAAGCTGAAAAGCTGTTAAATGATCTTTATGGCTGGCAAGGATATCAACACAAGCATCATGAATCTCGCTTTACAAGATTTTATGAATCTTTCTGGTTGCCGAAAAAATTTGGATTTGACAAAAGGAAAAATCATCTCTCTAGCTTAATATTAACTGGACAAGCGGATAGAGCGGAGGTATTAGATCGAATTTCAAGGCTAGAACTTCCAGAAGAAGAACTTATGTTGGAGTTTGATTATGTTGCAAAAAAACTTGACTTTACAAATAATGAATTATGGAGTTACTTTAATGCTCCTAACAAAACCTTTAAAGATTATAAAAATAATTACAAATTAATCCAACTTGGTACAAAGTTTTTGCAGTTATTAGGGTTGGAGAAAAGAGCATTCAAATAATGATTGGAATAATTGACTATGGAGTTGGTAATATTAATGCATTTATTAATATTTTAAAACAAATAGGGGTCCCTTACAAAAGAGTAAGTAATGAAAGTGAACTTGTTAATGTTCAAAAGTTAATATTACCCGGTGTTGGACATTTTGATTATGCTATGAAGCGATTTCAAGATTCTGGCATGATAGATAAAATCAATAAAATGGTTTTACAGCAGAATACCCCGGTACTGGGTGTTTGTGTTGGGATGCAAATGATGGCTAATAATAGTGATGAGGGAATATTGCCTGGATTAGGATGGATTAATGCTGAGGTAAAAAAGTTTGATTCTACTCAATTAATAGGAAACGAGCCGTTGCCTTTGCCTCACATGGGGTGGAATGATATAACCTTAGAAAAGTTTTCGCCTATCTTATCAGGACTTGAGAATAATTCACATTTTTATTTTTTACATTCATTTTATTTTGTTTGTCATGTAGATAGTGATAGGATTGCAACCGCAAATTATGGTTCGAATTTTACATGCGTCGCAAATCATAAAAACGTATTTGGTGTTCAGTTTCATCCTGAAAAAAGCCATAATTATGGAATTAAACTTTTAAAAAATTTCTCAGAAATATGTTAAAGCCCCGCATAATAGCCAGCCTTTTGATCAAAGACGGTGGTTTAGTAAAAACTACAAATTTCAAAGAGCCTCGCTATTTAGGCGATCCAATGAATGCCGTAAGGATTTTTAATGAAAAGGAAGTTGATGAGCTATCAGTTTTTGACATATCTGCAACTGTGAATAGCAGCGGTCCAAACTTTAAGATGATTGAAAATTTAGCGTCTGAATGCAGAATGCCGTTGTGCTATGGAGGAGGTATTAAAAGTGTAGTAGAGGCTCAGCAAATCTTTTCTTTAGGTGTTGAGAAAATAGCGATTAGTAGTTCTGCAATTTACAACCCTGCTTTGATTACGGAGCTTTCAAATAAGGTAGGCGCTCAATCTGTTGTTGTTGTTCTGGATTTTAAAAAAAATTTTCTTGGAGGTTATAGCATTTATACCCATAATGGAACTAAGAGTGTTAATAAAAATCCTTTTGAATTTATTAAAGAATTACAGTTGTTAGGCGCAGGCGAAATTGTACTAAATAATATAGATCAAGATGGCATGATGAATGGCTATGATTTTTCATTAGTTGAAAAAGTCAGAAATGTAACTACTCTCCCAATGACCGTTATAGGTGGCGCTGGGAATATGGCAGACATAGGTAAACTCATTAAAAAGTTTGGGATTATAGGATCCGCCGCCGCAAGTATTTTTGTCTACAAAGGTAAACTGAAGGGCGTTTTAATTAATTATCCAAGTAGCGAAGAAAAGACAATGCTATTAAAAGAATATTTAAAATTTTAATTTTAGATATTAATTACAAAAAAAATACAAAAAAAGTATGAAAATAAATAATAAAATACTTCTAATAACAGGTGGTACAGGCTCATTTGGAAATGCTGTACTTCAACGATTTTTAAATACAGATCATTTTTCGGAAATCAGGATTTTGTCTCGTGATGAGAAAAAGCAAGATGATATGCGAAATGAATTGAAGAATCCTAAACTAAAATTTTTTATTGGTGATGTGAGAGACTTCAATTCTATTGAGCCAGCAACAAGGGGGGGGGTAGATTATATTTTTCATGCTGCAGCTTTAAAGCAAGTTCCATCATGTGAATTTTTTCCTATGGAGGCTGTTAAAACTAATGTATTAGGTACTCAAAATGTAATTCGAGCAGCTGGTCAAAATGGTGTCAAAAAAGTAATTTGTTTGAGTACAGATAAAGCTGCATATCCAATCAATGCAATGGGTATTTCTAAAGCTATGATGGAAAAAGTTGCAATTTCGGAAGCCCGAAATTTAGAAAAGACAACTGTATGTTTGACTCGTTATGGTAATGTTATGGCGTCCAGAGGTTCAGTCATACCTCTTTTTATCAAACAATTGAAAGAAAATAGACCTCTAACTATTACTGATCCGAAAATGACTAGGTTTATGATGAGTTTAAATGACGCTGTCGAATTAGTACTTTTTGCTTTTGAAAATGGCAATTCAGGTGATTTATTTGTTAATAAGGCACCAGCGACATCTATTGGTAATCTTGCTGAAGCATTAAAACAAATGGCAAATTCGGGTTCTCCAATCAACATTATTGGCACTCGACATGGCGAAAAACTTTACGAAACACTTTGTACACGTGAAGAAATGATGAAAGCTGAAGATATGGGCGAATTTTATAGAATACCTGCAGATAACAGAGATCTAAATTATGCTATGTATTTCTCTAAAGGTGAGCGAGATATGAATGAAGTATTAGATTACCATTCTCATAATACTACTCAGTTAAATATAGAAGAGACTAAAACGTTATTATCGAATTTGAGTTATGTAAAAAAGGAACTATTGGGTCAAGATATACATGATTATTTAGTATTATAGATTATCTTATCTATTTGTATAGAAATCAAATAAATTATTAGTTGAAAAGAAAAGTTGGAATTACCGGTAAAAATGGTTTTGTAGGTTATCATCTATATCAACAATTCAAATACAGTTATCAGGAATTTGAATTGGTTGAATTTGAGCGATCATATTTTGATGATGAAACGAAATTAGATAATTTCGTTTCTCAATGCGATATTATTGTTCACTTGGCAGCGGTGAACCGACATGAAAGCCAAGAAAAATTATATAACATCAATCTTTCATTAGCTCGTAAGCTAATTGACTCCTTATTTAGAACAGAATCTGAATGTCACGTGATCATTACATCTTCAACTCAAGAGGAAAAGGATAATCACTATGGTGCATCGAAACGCGAAACAAGAGAATTATTTTCAAATTGGGCAAACCAGACTAAATCAAATTTTACAGGAATGATCATTCCGAATGTATTTGGCCCATTTGGTTTGCCATTTTACAATTCAGTAGTTGCTACTTTTTGCTATCAATTAACAAATAATAAATTACCACAAATTGAAGTTGACGGTAAATTAAGTCTCATATATGTTGGTGATTTAGTTCGTGAAATAATTGAAAAAATCCAGCAAAAAGACAACACGCACAAATGTGAGGTTAAACCTGGTGCAATCCAAACAGTTTCCGAAATTTTAAAAGTATTAAAAACATTCAAGGATACATATCTAACTAAAGGAGAAATTCCGGAATTGAGTACAAATTATCATGTACAATTATTCAATACATTTAGGTCATATATAGACATCAAAACCTATTTTCCAAAGTATCATGTAGAACATAAAGATAATAGAGGTTCTTTTGTAGAAATAATAAGAAACGGGACATCTGGTCAAACATCATACTCCACAACATTACCTGAGATTACAAGAGGTAACCATTTTCACACAAGAAAAATAGAGCGTTTCACGGTAATTCAAGGTAAAGCTCTCATTCAATTAAGAAGAGTTGGAACTAGTGATATCGTTAATTTTGAATTAGATGGCGATCAACCATCTTTCGTTGATATGCCTGTTTGGTACACACATAATATTAAAAATATTGGAGAATCTGCATTACTTACGGTTTTTTGGATAAATGAACCTTTTGATCCTGCAGACCCAGATACCTATTTTGAAATTGTATAGATGAAAAAACTAAAAGTAATGACAGTGGTCGGTACACGACCAGAAATTATCCGCTTATCAAGAGTGATGGCAGCATTGGATAAAAGTGAGGCGATCGAACATATTACTGTTCATACCGGACAAAACTACGATTTTGAACTTAATGAAGTTTTCTACAGCGATTTAGGAATCAGAAAACCAGACTACTTTTTGAATGCGGCAGGAGAAACAGCTACTGCAACGATTGGTCAAATCTTGGTAAATATTGACCCTCTTTTAGAGCAGTTACAACCGGATGCCTTTTTGGTGTTAGGTGATACAAACTCTTGTTTGTGTGCAATCCCTGCCAAAAAACGTAAAATTCCAATTTTTCATATGGAAGCTGGTAATAGATGTTTTGACCAAAGAGTACCAGAGGAAACCAATCGAAAAATTGTAGATCACATATCTGATATTAACTTAACATATTCTGACATTGCACGAGAATATCTATTAAAAGAGGGTTTGCCAGCAGATAGGATCATCAAAACTGGTTCACCTATGTTTGAGGTTATTAATTTTTATATGGATCAAATCCTTAATAGCAGCGTATTATCAGATTTTAGTCTAGAAAAAAATAGGTTTTTCGTAGTTTCTGCTCACAGAGAAGAGAATATAAGTAGTGATACTAGTTTTTCTAATTTATTAGAATCTTTGAATCAAATTGCAGAAAAATATGGCTATCCAATCATTGTAAGCACACATCCACGAACGCGCAAGAAATTAGAGATTTTACAAAATACAAACGCTATAGATTTGAATCCACTAATTCAATGGCAAAAACCTCTGGGTTTCTCTGATTATAATGCTCTACAGATGGATGCTTATGCTGTGCTTTCAGATAGTGGTACAATCAGTGAAGAGTCTTCCATTTTAAACTTCAGAGCATTGAACATACGTGAAGCTCATGAAAGACCTGAGGCCATGGAAGAAGCCTCAGTCATGATGGTTGGATTAGAGCCAGAATGTATTTTACGCGGTCTAGTCCAGCTTGAGCAGCAGAATACTGGCAATGAAAGAAACTACCGACCTGTTCCTGATTACTCAATGCCCAATGTATCTGATAAAGTAATTCGAATTATTTTAAGTTACACAAATTATGTCAACCGAGTTGTTTGGCGTAAATAAAATTAGATTTAAGTAGTTTGTACTGGATAGTCACTGAATTATTTTATCCTGATGAGGTTTCAACCGCACAGATATTAACGGATATCGCCATCTACAAAAGTAGGCACAATAAAGTTAGTATTATTTGTGGACCAGCTGGATATGAATCAAGCTATGGATCACAGCTTATCGAATTGGATAGAAATATTAGTATTTACAGGGTTAATCTTCCAAAACTTAATAAAAACAACTTAGTTCAACGAATATTGAGATTATTGTTGTTAACATTAAAGCTCTCATGGGCGGTTTTGACAAAAGCAAAAAATGGTGATACTGTTTTATTTACTACGAACCCTACATTTTTAGTTTTAATACTCCCGATCATAAAAAAAATTAATGGATTTAAATTAGAAATATTGGTCCATGATGTTTTTCCTGAAAATTTGGTGCCAGCGGGGTTGATAAATAAAGATAACTATAAATATAAATTACTTAACTGGATCTATTCGAGTGGATACAATAATTTAGATAGAATCATTGTCCTTGGACAGGATATGAAAAATTTAATACTTGGAAAAATTGGTACATCAGCAATTAATATTGAAATAATCTCAAACTGGTCTGATGACAATTTATTTCCTATTAAGAATTTTAATATTGGAGAATATCTGGGTATAGACGTAGAAGATAAGGTGGTTTTAACTTTTTCTGGCAATATAGGCCGAGTTCAAGGGGTACTCGAATTTATAGATGTAATAGAAAAGGCAGATAATAAGAATTTAATACTTGTAATAATTGGTGATGGGGCACTCAGGGAATTAGTAGTTAACAAAATTCGCAATGAGAGAATTAGTAATGTTTTTTATTTGGGAGCAAAACGACGAGCGGAACAGAATTTATTTTTAAATGCATGTCACATAAGCTTAGTAACGCTTATTAATGGCATGAAAGGTTTGGGAGTTCCTTCAAAGACTTATAATTATTTAGCCGTAGGAAAGCCAATTTTATTCATTGGTGATAAGGATTCTGAAGTGGATAATTATATTAAAAAACACGATTGTGGCTGGTCTTTTTCTTGGGATGAGGAAGATAGTTTGATTAGTTTTTTAAGAGAATTGTCCATTGTTAAGAAAAATGAGTTTGAATACAAAGCCGATAGAGCGATTCATTTTTCGAAGAATTTTATAAAAGAAGATTTAATAAAGTTATTTTAAGATCATGAATTGCTTATTAACTGGATCAAATGGATTTCTTGGACGAGCGTTGAAGTCTGGACTATCTAAAAATACAGTCATTCATACATTGTCCAAGAGTATTGGAGATTATAATGTAAATTTAGAAGTAGAGATTCCGGTTTTTAATCAACAATTTGATATCGTAATTCATGCTGCTGGAAAGGCACATTCTTTTCCAAAAAGTATAGAGGATCGAGATGCATTCTTTAGCGTAAACGTTCAAGGCACTAGGAATTTGCTTGAAGGTCTAGAAAATTACAAACTACCGAAGTCATTTGTATTTATAAGTACCGTAGCTGTTTATGGTTTATCAGAGGGTTATTTGATAAATGAACAATCAGAATTAAAGGCGATTGATCCATATGGTAAAAGTAAGGTTCAAGCAGAACGGTTAGTCTTGCAATGGTGCACAGAGAACAATGTTTCATGTACAATTTTAAGATTGCCACTTGTTGTTGGCTTGAATCCATCTGGAAATCTTGGTGCAATGATTAAGGGTATTCGTAAGGGCTACTATTTCAATATAGCAGGAGGTTCTGCAAAAAAGAGTATGGTTTTAGCTAGCGATGTTGCTAAGTTTCTTCTAAAGGCTTCGGAAGTAGGTGGAATTTATAATCTTACGGATGGCTATCATCCATCATTTTGTGAATTGTCAGTAAATATAGCATTTCAATTAGGGAAAAGTAGACCAAGAAACTTGCCGTTATGGCTTGCAAAAGGGTTAGCTCTAACTGGTGATTTATTAGGTGCTAAGGCTCCATTCAATTCAGACAAGCTGCATAAAATCACTTCTGATCTTACTTTTAATGATTCTAAGGCTAGAGCAGCGTTTTGCTGGGAACCTATTCCTGTTTTAGAAGGATTTATGAATTCTTAAAAAGAAGAGTTATGAGACGTTTTTTAGATATTATATTTTCATTCTTTGGTTTGGTCCTTCTAAGTCCAGTCTTGATCGTATTAGTGGTCATTGGGTACTTTGATACTGGTTATCCCATCTTTCGACAAGAACGTGTAGGGAAGGGTAAACAACCCTTCAGATTGATGAAGTTTCGTACAATGCATGTAAACACACCATCGGTTGCGACTCATTTGGCTAGTGCTAGTTCAATAACACCCTTTGGTAGTTTCTTGCGCAAATCTAAATTAGATGAACTCCCCCAGTTATGGAATGTTTTTATAGGCGATATGAGTTTGGTGGGTCCCCGCCCTAATTTATTTAAGCAAGAAGAATTGATTAACGAGCGTGATTTCCATGGAGTTTATGTTGTAAGACCTGGTATTACTGGTTTAGCACAAATCAACAAAATTGACATGTCCACACCTCAACTCTTGGCAGAAACCGATGCCAAGATGATTCAGGAGTTAAATACCCTTGGTTACCTCAAGTACATCTTACTTACTGTCTTCGGTAAAGGGTTTGGAGATAGAATAAGGGAGTAATTTTATAAACTAAATGACATGAATAGTAAACCACCTTATGGTGGTTTTTTTATTTAAATACTTTTTTTAATACGTTAATAAACTCTGATAGGTTTTTTCTTACAATCCCATATTAATAGATATGGGAAAGATAAATATGAAAATTGTCGTTAGATAAACTAAACATAAGCTTGAATATCTTCTAGAAGAGACGAAAAAAGAAAATATAACAATTAGTTCATAAAAATGACGTTTTCCTCAGCCCATAATGGTTTGAATGATACGATGCATAAGATCTAGAGTAGTCTCTGAGGATACCTTAAATGTTCTTAACACCAATGGTTTTGTGTTGATTAGATCTATTTGAATGTAAATCTTGGCATGCGGTTGGAATTGAACCCTAATTAGTATTAAATGATTACGTACGCAATTTCGAATTATTGAGATATGGATTAAACCTATGTGGCTCACTACCGTCGGAATGGCAGGTTAGCGCAGTTTAGTGCGCAAATGTATTTAACTAACTGATTTACAGTATAAATAGGTCCATATATTAGTGTGGTCCACACTAAACCAGATTCACTCTAAATCACCGTAGATCACTCTAAATCATAATTAAATGTCATTTTTCCTCTCTAAAAGCATTTTAAAGGTGTTTGAAGATGATTTAAAACTATTGAACTTGTGCGCACTTTGATGCGATTTTGATATTTATATGCTATTATTAACAGGATATTATAATTTAAGTACAGCACGATATTATAATTTTGCTACAATCATAAATTATAATGTGTCATAAAAAGGACAAAAATACCTATATTTGTCTCATATAAGATACATTATATGAAAAACACGCCAATTTTATTGCCTAAAAATCTCAAAATTCTCAAAGAATTAGGGGAGCAAATTCAACTTGCTCGTTTGCGTAGAGAATTCAGTGCAGCGCAAATTGCAGAACGTACAGGTATGGGTAGAAAAACAGTTTATAACATTGAGCAAGGCAGCCCAAGTGTTTCCATTGGTAGCTATCTCCAAGTGTTATTTGTTTTGGGATTAGA
>JBIIRW010000020.1:0-21975 GCA_044341385.1 Sediminibacterium sp.
TTCACTTCTTCTAAAGCCCTACGTACATTTTTAGTATTATCAATAGGCACATCAAATTCAATATCCGTTTTATTTGATCTTTTAATTTCTTCCAATCGCTTATAAAATTCATCGGCAATTTTAATGTAGTTCGCGCCAGGTTGTGGGGAAAGTGATACCATTATTGATTGCGCACCATTAAAATAAACAGCTTGATCCTCTTGCTCAGGACCTAATTCTACTTTAGCAACATCCCCTAATCGAATAATTCCTGAAGCATCCTGCTTTAATATGATATTATTAAATTCAGCCTCGGTGGATAATCGACCTAATGTTCGAATGATGTATTCTGCTTTAGTGCCATTAATTTTCCCAGCGGGTAATTCCACATTTTCTTTGTTTAACGCCACTTGAATATCATTGAAAGCAATACCAAATGCATTCAATAAATCTGAATTGGGGAATATACGCATTGAATAACGCTTACCTCTAACACTCACACTACTCACCTCGTCGATCGTTTGAAAACGTTGTTGTAAAACATTCTCCGCGTACTCCGTTAATTCATAAATACTTTTTGATTTGCTTTTTACAGTCATTAATACAATGAAATCTGAACTCGCATCGGATTTGGAAACTACGGGCGGACTACTAATATCCTCAGGCAAACTTCGAGAAGCCTGACTCACTTTATCACGAACATCATTGGCCGCAGTCTCTAAATTTACCCCTAAATTAAATTCAACGGTTATATTAGATGATCCTACAGAACTGGATGAATTGATTGTTTTAATTCCAGGAATACCATTGATTGATTTTTCAAGTGGTTCCGTTATTTGACTTTGTATTACTTGGGAATTCGCACCAGAATAATTGGTTTGTACATTGATGATGGGTGGATCAATAGCAGGATACTCCCTTAATGCTAAAAAAGAAAAACCAACAATACCAAAAAGTACGATGGCAATATTCATTACAGTAGCAAGTACGGGTCGTTTTAAGGAAAGTTCAGATATATTCATCTAGTATAACTTAATATAAAATTTATTTTAATTCACTACTTAGTGATATCAGCAAGTTTCACTGTTTTAATTACTTTAACATTACTTCCTTGACGTACAAATAACATTCCTGAAATTATAATACTGTCACCCACTTTTAATCCTTTGGTAATTTCAACAGAGGAAGTAGTTCGATAACCAGTTTCAACATCAATAAGTTTTGCGATACCCCCTTCTACAATTGTTATTTGCTTACTGCGAGAATCCGGGATCACCACATTGGCAGGCACTAAGATGGTTGGCTTTTGTGTATTTTCTCCAAGCATTACTTTGACATAGGAGCCTGGCAATAATTTTCCTTGTAATACAGCGCGTACTTTGATATTACGTGTAGACGCAATAATTTGAGGCTCTATGGCAATAACAGTAGCAGTTAATTTTGCATCACCACCGCCAATACTTTCAATTTTTACTTTTTTACCTACTTTAATAAACCCTTGATAAACTTCAGGTAAAGTAAAGTCAACTTTTAATTGATCCACTTTTTGAAGCGAAGCAATAGTCGTTGCATTATTAATGAAAGCCCCTAAACTAATTTGTCTTAAACCCAACAAACCTGTAAATGGTGCTTTGATAATTGTTTTTTCAATTTGAGATTGAACGAATGTAATATCTGCCTTTAAACTTTTTACTTGTTGTAAAGAAATATCATAATCACTTTGATTGATGCCTTTCACATTTAACAATTGCTTATTGCGTTGTTCATTTATATTAGCCAATTCTAATTGCACCTTGATTTTTTCAAGTTGCGCTTGCAAATCAGCATCATTTAATTTAGCTAAAATAGTACCCGCTTGCACCATTTTACCTTCAGGTATCTGCAGGAAAACAACACGACCATTGGTTTCTGGTTGAAGATCAATATAATCATTGGCCAACACTGAACCATTCACTTCAATCTGCTTATCGATAGTTTGATTCTCGATAACTGCAATATCAACAGAGACAGGTGTATTCGGATTAAATTTATCTACCGACTTCGGCTTTTTAGAACATGCAACCGCTAATAAAGTGGCACATATCGCAAGTAGTTGTAATTTTCTCAAAACAAATCAATTTTAGCTATTAAAGATAGCTAAAAAACCCTTTTTAATTGAACTAAATAGATGAATGGCAGGGCTTTATCCTCCTTTTTTATAAATAGCAAACCTTTTCTGGATGAATAACCCTAATTCTAGGTCGTTAAGCAAGGCCAACACTGCGTAATCTGGCCTACAATATTCCATGAATTTAGCAAGTTCGGCCCCTTCTAATTGGGTCAATTTTTGTACGAATCTTTTGGTAAAACGATAGTTGATGTATTTATCCTGTTCCTGCGATATTAACCTGTTTTGTAAAAATTGAAGATTGCGGTTACGCTTCACACGGAACATATTGATGATTTCATCTAAGTCAAACCCAATGGTTAGCCCATTCGGACCCAACAAATTTTGATTATTACTTAGTTTTAATCCTGGTGCAGAGTAATTAAAAAATTTCGCATAGTCTGCTCTATTTTGCATTGAATCCAATTTATAATAGGAGTTCCGAACACGCACTTCGGGTAAATCATACCCTGTTACATGAATCATGATATTAAAATGTTGTAAATCCTCAATAGTATCAATGGTATACTTTTGTGTATGTTTTCCAAATAAGGAAAACCAAAGAGAATCCTTCGCCTTAACAAGAATTTGATAATGCCCTAGAGAATCAGTGATGGCTCTATTTGCAGAACTATAAACGATCACAGACTCAATGGGGCGCCTACCCGAAATATCATAAACGTTACCACTAATTGATACCGATTGAGCATTCAAATTGGCAATAAAAATGAAAATAAAAAAAATGAATGCCGCGGTCCTCTTTTGCATATTGACTACAAACTTATGAAAGGATTTATAATTATAGCAAATGCAGGATTATAATTAACAGGTTTTTACCTTTTAAGAAAATAAATAAAATATAGTGCCCATAAAAACACAACTCAAAGCGATCCATTGCGGCGCTAACTTTTGATAATAGAGTAAATAGGTACTTGCTAAAAAAACGATGGGGAAAGAAATCCAATGTATGGCATCGCCCGCTTGTAATTGTAAAACCACATCCGTTGATAAATATAAAGTAGCCCCAATCATGATACCCACGATACTTGCATAAATGCCTTCCAAAGAGCGATAAAAAACCGCATACTTTTTTAATTTCTGCCACAATGGAAAAAGAAAAAGCACAATAAAAAAACTAGGTAAAAATACACCCATGCTTGCAATCACTGCGCCAAAAATTTGACCGGGGATTCCCATTTCCTTTAAAGCAACAGCGCCTGTATAACTTGCGATTGAAAAAATGGGACCAGGAATAGCTCTAACAAAACCAGAGCCCGTCAAAAATTCTGCACTTGTTAATTTTAATACATCTCGTTTATTTTTTTTAACCGCATTCGATTTTGGTCTTGTAACATATTGCTCATACATCATAGGTATCAGCACATCGCCGCCACCAAAAACAAAACTTCCAAATCGATAATTATTTTCAAATAAATTAAATGCTTTTCGATATTCCCAATTTTGACGTGTTGCTTGTTCAGATAAAAATCCAGCACAAATAAATAACGAAAGAAATATAAATAAGCCGCTCCATTTTACTTTTTTAGGTGGAGGTCCATCATTTGGAATTCGTTTGCCACTAAAATTGGTAATGATGCCTGCTAAAACTATGACAATTGGAATGGTCCAAGGGGTTTTAAAGCCGACATATGTAAGGATGGCGGTTGCTAAAAAAATAAAAAATGTAATGGTACTTTTTATGGCTTTTTTATATAATAATAAACCTGCGCTGGCTAAAAATCCAATGGACATCGGTTGGAGCAATACCAAACTTTTTAAACCATTCGTTAATTCAAAATGCGTTGTAATAATAGCTAAGGAAGTCATTAAAATAGTAGCAGGTAAAATCCATACCAATAATGCTAAAAAGGCAAGGGAGGTCCCGCCTCTTTTATAGGCAATTAAGGTAATAGTTTGCGTGGAGGACGCGCCTGGTAATAATTGACAAAATGCATTGTATTCTAGTAATTCTTCGGAAGTAACATCATTTCGCTTTTGAACAAACCGATTTTGCATTAAAGCAACGGCCACCTGTGGGCCACCAAATGCAGTAATGCTATAGTTAAATACAGCGCGTAAAAAAGGGATATGTCGTAATAAATACAAAAGCCTTGTTTTTCTTAAAATTAATTGATTTTATAGATACACCCTATAAAAAATACCCACGCCCCGTTCTAGTTGTTGTGATTGCCATTTATATAAATTAACTTTGCAAGTAGCAATCTCACATTAATCCTACCTATTATGCGTTTCCCCATTTATTTTATCCTACTGCTCCTGTTAACCAGTTGTGCAAAAAATAATTATGTTAAGTATGCTCCAATCTATGAAAAGGAAGCTTATAATGACCAACCCAATTATAGTGACTTAATTTACTGGGCTGCACATCCAAATAAAAAGGATCCATCCGATAGCTTGCCTGTTGTTTTAGCTAAGCAATATAAACCCAACGATAAAGTAGATGTATTTTTCTTACATCCCACCACCTATTTGGATACAACAAAGCCTTATGGATGGAATGGCTCATTTAAAGATATAAAAACCAATATTCAAACTGACTATACGGCCATTTTAAATCAAGCAAGTGTATTTAATATTGCAGGTCGTGTTTTTGCACCCAGATATCGTCAAGCGCATATTAAAAGTTACTCACCTGTTGGTCATGCAGATACGCTTAAAGCAATCGCTGCTTTTGAATTAGCCTATCAAGATATAAAATTGGCATTTGACTATTACATGAAAAATGAAAATAATGGCAGGCCCATTATAATCGCTTCCCATAGTCAGGGATCAACCCATGCCATGAGATTATTAAAAGAATATTTTGATGATAAACCACTCGCAAAAAAATTAATTGCAGCTTATGTGGTAGGAATGGCGATTAACCCCGCAGCTTATGTGCAATTAAAGCCTTGCGCTACCCCCACTTCATTAGGCTGCATCTGCGCATGGCGAACCTATAAAGAAGGTTATACGCCTGAATGGATAATGAAAGAAAAATATGTTTCTATTGTAACAAACCCATTAAGTTGGAATGAAACAATTACTCAAATTGATAGAGTTGATAATACTGGGTCTGTATTATATAATTTCAAGGCAATTACTCCAAAGGTAGCAGGGGCTTATAATCATGGAGGCATTTTATGGACAAAGAAGCCCAAATTTTTCGGAAATTTTTTATACAATACCCCTAACTACCACTTTGCAGATTATAACTTATTCTATTTAAGCATTCGTAACAATGTGGCTGAAAGAGTAAATACTTATTTAAGTATTGGTGAAAATTATAGCAATAAATAATCGGCCTCCTAGTTTCCAACAACGCTTAAAAACTTAATGCGCATAATTTTAAGCTGCTCCCAACTATAATCATTTTCACTTAATTCTTCTTGTGCAATTTGCAAAGAGGAAGTATCGCAATTTGTAAAATATTCTAAAATTTCTGCTTGGTCATATTCATCTAACCATTCATCAATAGCGTAATCTAAATTTAATTTTGTACCGCTAGCAGCAATCGTTTCCATTTCCTCTAATAAAGCTTCCAACTTTAAATCTTTATTTTTTGCGATGGTTTCTAAAGGAATTTTTTTATCGACATTTTGAATGATATAAATTTTATTATTCGATTTATTAGCCACGGAACGCATAATAAAGTCATCCGGTTTTTCGATATTATTTTCCGTTACATATTGGGCGATCATTTGAATAAAAGGTTTGCCATACTTGATCGCCTTTCCTTTACTCACACCTTGACACCTTTCCAATTCTTCTAAAGTGGTTGGATATAATGTGGACATATCCTGTAATGAGTTTTCTAAAAAAATAACAAAAGGAGGCAAGGCGATTTTTTTAGCTTCGGTTTGTCGTAAACTTTTGAGCATTTCAAATAATCGGTCATCCGCTGCAGCGCCAACAGTGGCTTCACTTTCACTATCATCATCCTCCGCATTTTCATCAAACACATTGTTCAAGGTAATGTTGAAAGCAGTTGGCTTTTTTAAATATTTTTTTCCTTTCGCCGTCACTTTTAATAAACCATATTCTTCGATATCTTTTTCGATCATTTGCTCTAGCATTGCTTGACGAATCATACTATTCCAAAATAAATTATCGTAGTCTTTTCCAATGCCAAATACCGGCAATTTTTCATGTCGATACAAACCAATTTGCGGGATATATTCTCCAGAAACAATTTTCACCACATAATCAGCGGCAAACCTTTCATCTAAGGCTTGTATCACTTGTAACAAATTAACCAATTGTGCTTTTGCTTCAATTTTCGCCTTTGGATGTAAACAGTTGTCACAATTGCCACAATATTCTTCTGGCCAATCTTCTCCAAAATAATGCAGCAAACTACGGCGCCTACAAACACCACTTTCCGCAAAAGCAACAGTTTCGTCAATGAGTTGTGAACCCACTTCACGCTCACTTAAAGGCTTATCCTTTAAAAAGTGTTCTAGTTTGGAAACATCTTTATGTGAATAATATAAAATACAATTTCCCTCTAAGCCATCTCGACCTGCACGACCCGTTTCTTGATAATAATTTTCAATGGATTTGGGTATATTGTAATGTATCACAAATCGAATATCTGGTTTGTCAATACCCATGCCAAAAGCAATAGTAGCGACAATCACCTGCACATCTTCATTTAAGAATTGGTCCTGTCTTGACGCCCTTAATTTTTGATCCAGCCCTGCATGATAAGCAACTGCTTTAATATTGTTTGCTAATAATAAATCAGCCAACTCTTCAGTCGTCTTTCGATTTAAAGTATAGATAATACCACTTTTCCCTTTGTGACCAGAAATATATTTTACGATACTTTTTACAGTGACTTCCTTTTTTGTTTTAGGCTGTACTTCATAATATAAATTAGCACGATTAAAAGAAGAGATAAGCACTTCTGGATCACGCAATGCTAAATTTTTGACAATGTCGCTTTGCACTTTAGGGGTAGCGGTTGCAGTGAGTGCAATAATGGGAATGGTTGCATTTATTTCCTCCATCATCTCCTTTAAACGTCTGTACTCCGGTCTAAAGTCATGGCCCCATTCTGAAATACAATGCGCTTCATCCACGGCGAAAAAGGAAATATTCAAATCACTAAAAAAATCTAGGTTTTCTTGTTTGGTTAAAGTTTCAGGTGCGACATATAATAACTTTGTTTTTCCACTTAACAAATCTTCTTTAACTGTTTTAATTTGTCCTTTATTTAAAGAAGAATTTAGAAAATGGGCAACCTCTTCATTTTCACTATAACCCCGAACCAAATCCACTTGGTTTTTCATGAGGGCAATCAATGGAGAAACCACAATTGCACATCCTGGTAATACCAGCGCTGGTAACTGATAACATAAACTTTTGCCGCCGCCTGTTGGCATGATCACAAAAGTATCGCGGCCACTCATTAAGGACATGATTGCAGCCTCCTGCGTGCCTTTAAAATCTGAGAACCCAAAATTGTCGGATAAGGCGGTTAAAAGGGCTGCTTTATCAATGGATCGGTCATTTTTTATTGCTTTAGAGGTCTTGGATATCGTTTTTTTAGTGGTCGCCATTATAATTATCTTAAAATCAATCTTTTGTATAAAGTACAGTACATTTAAGTTAACGAAAATAAAGCAAGAAAAGTTCAAATGGTGGTCATTTTTTTTAAATGGTTCCATTTTAGCATTTTATTAAAAATTGAGGTGTAAACTAATTGAAACGTTAACTTTGTGCGGCTGGAACTGATAAGGAATAAAACCTTAAATCCTGCCCTAATGAAGGCAGTGCATTTCAGTAGCTAAAATCAAATATGAAAGAAAACATTATAACCATTGCAAAAAAAGCATTAGCTATAGAATCTGAAGCTTTGGTTGAATTAAATAAATACATCGACGCCTCTTTTGAAAAGGCGGTCACTGCCATTTTAAATAGCAAAGGAAGGTTGGTGATCAGTGGTATTGGAAAAAGTGCCATTATCGCACAAAAAATGGTGGCCACTTTTAACTCAACGGGAACACCCGCATTATACTTACATGCAGCCGAAGCTATTCATGGGGATTCAGGAATGATACAAGCCAATGATATTGTTTTAATCATTAGCAAAAGTGGAGAAAGTCCAGAGATTAAAAATTTAGTTCAGCTGATAAAACAATTTGGGAATACTATTATTGGTATGGTAGGTAACAAGCAAAGTTATTTGGCCACCAATGCGGATTTAATTGTAGATACAACGGTAACAAAAGAAGCCTGCATCAACAACCTGGCGCCTACCTCCTCTACCACCGCGCAAATGGTGATGGGTGATATTATTGCAGTTTGCCTAATGGAATTAAAACAATTTAGTGTTGCACAATTTGCGCAATTTCATCCAGGGGGCAACTTAGGAAAGAAACTTACCTTAACTACCCAAAATTTAGCAGACAGCAATAGTAAGCCTGCTGTGAGAAAAGAGACAAAAATAAAAGAAGTCATTATTGATATATCAAAAAACAGAATGGGTGCAACGGTGATTACAGATGAAAATAATAAGGTATTGGGTATTATTACTGATGGGGATATTCGCCGTATGTTAGAGCAACATGATAATATTCAAAACTTAATCGCACAAGATATTTATCACACAAATCCTGCGACTATTGCACCTAATGCTTTAGCAGTAGAGGCTTTAGCCATCATGGAGCAAAAGGATATCAGCCAATTAATCGTTGCTGATAATCACCAATACATAGGCATGATTCATATTCATGACTTAATGAAAGAAGGAATTTTATAAAATTAACGAGCCATTCAGTGTGTTTAATTGCACACTAATAAAATAATTAAAGTAGGTATGAAAAATAAACATCATTATGTTGCAATCATGGCTGGGGGTATTGGAAGCAGATTTTGGCCTATGAGTAGAACCTCATTTCCAAAGCAATTTTTAGATGTGTTGAATACAGGTAAAACATTAATTCAATGGACCTATGATCGCTATACAAAATTCATTCCAGAAGAAAATATATTCATAGTGACTTCAGAGGAATATGTTGACATTGTAAAAAAACAATTACCCAACCTCCCTGTTGAAAATATTTTAGCAGAGCCTAGCAAAAAAAATACAGCACCCTGTATTGCCTATATCTCATTTAAGTTGGCGCAAATTGATCCAGCAGCTTGTTTTATTGTGGCGCCTAGTGATCACTTAATTTTAGAAGAGGCAAATTTTGAAAAAATTAGTTTGCAAGCACTTGACTTTGTAGACAATATAAAAGCCTTAGCAACACTAGGTATAAAACCAACCCACCCAAATACAGGTTATGGCTATATACAATATGAAGGACTTGAAGTAGCCCAAGGAATTTATAAAGTAAAAACATTCACGGAAAAACCTGATTTGGAAATTGCAGAATCCTTTTTAGCAAGTGGTGACTTTTTATGGAACGCAGGTATTTTTGCTTGGAAAGTAACTACGATACTTGCCGCTTTTGAAAAAAATCAACCAGAGATGTATGAATTGTTTGATCAAGAAAAACAGCATTTTAATACGCCTGAGGAAACAAAGGCCATTCAAAAAATATACCCACAGTGTACCAATATTTCCATTGATATAGCGATCATGGAAAAGGCAGACAATGTATTTGTGATTCCATCTAGTTTTGGTTGGAGCGATTTAGGTACCTGGAATAGCGCATATGACAATATTGAAAAAGATTATTTTGGTAATGCAGTAGCTTCGGATAATGTGATTGTGATTGATGCCACCAAATGTATGATTAACGCACCTAAGGACAAATTGGTGGTGGTGCAGGGCTTGGATGATTTTATTATTGTAGATACCAAAGATGTATTACTGATTTGCAGTAAAGAAAAAGAACAATCCATTAAGGAATATGTAGCTGAAGTAAAAAGACATAAAGGGGATAAGTACATTTAACCTATTATTTAAACCTACCTTAGCGAAACACAAAATTGCTTAATTAAAAGTACCCCCATGGCAACCATCATCAGCGGAACAGGCAGTTACATACCGAGCATCATAAAAACAAACCTAGCATTTGCTGAAAATACATTTTATGGAGAGGATGGCGTGTTAATTAAAACACCCAATGCAGAAATAGTTGAAAAATTCAAAGATATCACTGGGATATACGAGCGTAGGTATGCGGAAGAAAATATGAATACCTCTGAAATGGCAAGCAAAGCGGCCGAATTAGCGATTCAAGATGCAGGTATTGATCCGGAGACCATTGATCAAATTATTGTAGCGCACAATTTTGGGGACGTATTACCAGGCACTATTCAAACAGATACCATCCCAGCACTCGCGTCCAGGGTAAAGCACCAATTAGGCATCAAAAATCCGAATTGTGTGGCTTATGATATTTTATTTGGTTGCCCAGGATGGATACAAGGTGTGATACAAGCTGATTCATTTATTAAATCAGGTATGGCAAAGCGTTGCTTAGTGATTGGTGCGGAAACTTTAAGCAGAGTGGTAGATAGTCATGACAGAGATAGCATGATATTTAGTGATGGCGCTGGCGCATGTATTGTAGAAGAGGATACAAATACCAACAGTGGTATGTTAGCCTCGAGTGTGCAAAGCCATTGTCTGGACGAAGCCTACTTTTTATACTTGGGAAAATCATATCATCCAGAAGGGGACGAGGCTACAAGGTATATTAAAATGAAGGGTAGGAAAGTGTATGAGTATGCGATCAAAAATGTTCCCTTAGCCATGAAGGAATGTATTGAGAAAGCGGGCGTAGATATACATGATGTAAAAAAATTCTTTTTACACCAAGCCAATGAAAAAATGGATGAAGGCTTTATTAAGGCCTTGTATAAATTATATGATATAAGAATAGTTCCAGAAAATATAATGCCCATGAGTATTCATGATTTGGGAAATAGTTCAGTAGCCACCATCCCTACTTTATATGATTTAGTTAAAAGGGGTAAATACAAGGAACACCAGTTACATAAAGGTGATATTGTCATTTTCGCATCCGTGGGTGCAGGTATGAATATCAATGCTATTTGCTACCGCGTATAATTAGTCGCTAATACCCTCTTACATTTTTACCTTCCATATAATTCACAAAGGCTTTGTTACAAACTTTGTTGCCACCTGGTGTAGGATAGTTACCTGTAAAATACCAATCACCCGTATTCGTAGGACAACATAAATGCAAATCCTCAATGGTTTGATAGATCACTTCCACTGGAATATTAAAATTTTCTGGGGTAATCAACTGCGCAATTTTATCTGAAATTTCCTCGGGTGTAAATGGCTTATATAATTGACGTACCACATTTTCAGTATGTAATTCACCTTTGGCTTCAAGGGCTTTTATTTTCTGTAATACATCTGTAATTACATTTGACTTGCCTGTTTCATTGAGCAAAGCGATAACTGCTCTAAAAGCAATAAAATCACCCATTTTGCTCATATCAATTCCATAACAATCAGGGTACCTAATTTGTGGCGCAGATGAAACCACAATAATTTTTTTAGGGGATAAACGGGCGAGCATTTTGATAATACTTTCCTTTAGCGTAGTACCACGAACAATACTATCATCAATGACTACCAATGTATCTTCATCTTTACGAACGGTGCCATAAGTAATATCATATACATGCTGTACCATTTCATTTCTGTTGGCATCATCTGTAATGAAAGTTCTTAATTTAACATCCTTAATCGCTATTTTTTCCTGTCTTATTTTTCGATTCACCATGGCTTCCAGTTTTTCTGGATCCACCTCATTTCCCCAACTCAAAATACGCTCCACCTTAATTTTATTTAAGTATTCCTCCATACCTTTTACCAAGCCATAAAAAGCAACTTCAGCGGTATTGGGGATATAGGAGAAAATGGTGTTTTTCAAATCCTTTTCAATGCGATCTAATACTCTAACACTTAAATGATTGCCCAAAGCAATTCTTTCACGATAAATTTTTTCATCGCTACCTCTTGAAAAATAGATTCGCTCAAACGAGCAAGCCCTTCTTTCCTTGGGAGCAACTATTTGTTCAATGGTGTATTTGCCATGATCATCCACAATCAATGCCATCCCTGGCATTAACTCTAATACTTCATTTTCAGCAACATTAAAAGTAGTTCGTATAGCAGCACGCTCACTCGCAGCTACAATAACTTCATCATCAATATAATAATAGGCAGGTCGAATGCCATGCGCGTCACGCATTATAAAGCTATAGCCATTTCCTAACAAACCGCCAACGGTAAATCCACCATCAAATAAAGGAACTGCATTTTTCAATACATTCACAATATTGGGATTGTTTGGATTGATATGTTCTTCCTTCTCTAAAAAATAATGCACCACTTCCATCATCGCAGCCAAATCACTTTCTTTTTCAAAAGTGCCCGGCGTTACATTGATGTGTTGGTATAACTCCTCTGTATTGACTAAATTAAAATTTCCCGCAAGTGCTAAATTTTTAGCAGGGACCAAATTCCTTTTTATAAACGGATGACAAAATTCAATATTGTTTTTTCCTTGTGTACCATACCTTAAATGTCCCAATAATATTTCACCCATAAAAGGCAAGTGCCCTTTCATTAATCCTGGATGTTTGGTAATGTCTGGTTGAAATTTTTCGAGCTCTTGAATTTCTAAACCAATTTTGTAAAATAAATCAGCAATGGGTTGTTGTGCGTTGCTACGCAAACGATATAAAAAAGGATTCCCCGGTTCAATATTTAATTTTAAAGTGGCTAATCCTGCCCCATCCTGCCCACGGTTGTGTTGCTTTTCCATTAACAGATACAGCTTGTTTAAGCCGTAGGTTACCGATCCTCTTTTTTGAAGATAATAAGAAAAGGGCTTTCTTAAACGAATGTAAGCAAGGCCACATTCGTGTTTGATCTCATCACTCATGATGTATAAATATTAATACACTTTTTCTTTTATAATTGCATCCGCCACTTTTGCCCAATCTTTTAGTTCAGGACATCCTTGGTATTCAGCATCTACATAAATGTAATAATTGGGTATGTGCTCTTTAAACCAGCTTTCCATTTGTTTTACTTTTTTCTGCTCTAACGCACGCTGGGATACACGGTTATAATCTTCTCTTAGGTTTTCTTTATGTGGCGATGTTCTTTCTCTAAAATAAATCAATCGCACGGTTTGTCTTCCACGATCATCCTGGTATACTTGTGGATCAGAGATATCTCCTGGCTTTAATGTTTTTAGCATCACTACCATATCCTTATCTAGTTGATCAATATTTACGTAGGAAGATCCATCTCCACCTGTAACTGCACCACCGCTGAATTTACTTCCATCATCGTCACTGTACTTGTTAACTGCTTCTCCGAAACTCATTTTATTTGCAAGAATTTCCTTTTTCACACTATCCAATAAGTTTTTGGTAATGTTAATTTCATCCTTGGTAATAGGTGGAATTCTAAGAATATGTTTAACAACAGCATCATCTCCTGAACGTGAAATAAGTTGGATAATATGATATCCAAATTTTGATTTAATAGGTGCTGAAATTTGGCCTTCTTTTAAACGAAATGAACCTGCCATAAATGCAGGATCCCAAGTTTTTTCATTTCTGTTGATGTTAAATTGCCCTAGGTTTTCTTTAGAACTTGGATCCTCGGAATATAATTTAACCAATTGGTCAAATTTATTAATTCCAGTTTCAATTTGACGTCTGTAATCGGATAACTGCTTGATCACATATTCTTCAATATCGCGATTTGCTTTAGGGTGCATTATAATTTCTGCAATACTCACCTCACTCTCATATAAGGGTAGGCTATCCACTGGAATTTTATTATAAAAGGCTCTAACTTCAAATGGGGTTATTTTAATTTTTTCTACAATTTTTTCTTGCATGTTTTCAGACAACTTCTGCTCCTTAATTTGAATTCTAAAGTCCTCTTTTAACTGAATAATGCTTCTACCTGCTACTTCCTCTAAAACTTCCTTTGAACCAAATTGTTGTAAGAATTGTCTAATGCGCATATCAATGGCATTTTCTACTTCCTCTTCTGTTACTATAAGTGAATCCTTTTCAGCTTGTAATACCAAGGCTTTACGAATTAATTGCTGCTCAACTATTTGACAAGCATTTGGTAAAATTATATTTTCCTCGCCCTGTGCTTGCCTTTTCATATCGAGCATTGTATTCTCGATATCCGATTTTAAAATAAATTTATCGCCGACAGTCCCAATAATTTTATCAGCTAATACTTTTTTTACTTGCGCATTAACATCAACCGACATGGATAAAAAAAAGAAACAAAAAACAATACTGACTATTTTCATCTACATAATATTAATGTGTAAAGGTCTGATTCATGGTCGGTTTTCCCAAAAATCAAATCTTAATTATTTTATAAAGTACGCTTCACTTCTTCTTCCTCAAACGCTTCTACGATATCGCCTACTTTTAAGTCGATAAAGTTTTTGATGGTCAATCCGCATTCCATATTGGAAACAACATCTTTCACATCATCTTTGAAACGCTTTAAGCTTCCTAGTTCAGCAGCTTGTCCTTCTCCTTTAGGATATTCAACAATACCATCACGAATGATTCTTATTTTACTATTTCTGCTTAATTTTCCGTCTAATACAAAACATCCTGCCACGGTCGCTTTATCAAACTTGTACACTTCACGTACTTCCACATTGGCAACAATTTTTTCTTGAATTTTTGGCTCCAACATACCTTCCATGGCGCTCTTAATTTCATCAATAGCGTTGTAGATAATAGAGTATAATTTAATCTCTACGCCCTCTGCTTCTGCCAACTTATTGGCTTGCATACTAGGACGTACATTAAAACCAATAATAATTGCATCCGATGCTGCAGACAATAATACATCTGACTCAGAAATTTGACCTACCCCTTTTAATACCACGCGTATCGCAATTTCAGAAGTAGATAATTTTTGTAAGGAATCACTCAAGGCTTCTACAGATCCATCCACGTCACCTTTAATGATAATATTCAATTCCTTGAAATTTCCTAAAGCCAAACGACGACCAATTTCATCCAATGTGATATGTTTTCTAGTTCTTAAACCTTGTTCTCTTAATAATTGAGAACGCTTAGTTGCTAATTCTTTTGCTTCAGACTCGTCATCAAATACTTTAAACTTCTCACCTGCCTGAGGCGCACCATTCAAGCCTAATATCACCACTGGTGTTGAAGGCGGTGCAGTTTCGATACGTTGGTTACGCTCATTAAACATGGCTTTAACACGACCGTAATATTGTCCTGATAAAATTAAATCACCTTGTTTCAAAGTTCCATTTTGAACTAATATGGTAGCCACATAACCACGTCCTTTATCTAAAGACGCTTCAATGATTGTTCCAGTTGCTTCCTTATTTGGATTTGCTTTTAGGTCTAATAAATCAGATTCTAAAATAATTTTTTCTAATAAAGTATCTACATTTAAACCTTGTTTCGCAGATAATTCTTGGTTTTGGAATTTACCACCCCAAGCTTCCACTAAAATATTCATTTGTGATAATTGCTCATAAATCTTTTGCGGATTCGCGCCATCTTTATCAATTTTATTTACCGCAAAAATCATTGGAACACTAGCCGCTTGTGAGTGACTAATGGCTTCCTTGGTTTGAGGCATCACTGCATCATCCGCAGCAACAACAATAATTGCAATATCAGTTACTTTCGCACCACGCGCACGCATTGCTGTAAAGGCTTCGTGACCTGGCGTATCCAAGAAAGTAATTGCTTTGCCATTCGGTAAGGTTACTTCATAAGCACCAATATGTTGTGTAATACCTCCTGCTTCACCCGCAACTACATTTGCATTACGTATATAATCCAGTAAAGATGTTTTACCATGATCGACGTGTCCCATGATGGTAACAATCGGCGGACGCTCCACCAAATTCGCTAGATCTTCTGCTTCTTCTTCCTCATCTAATTCTTCCACATCTTCTAATCCAACAAATTCAACTTCAAATCCAAATTCACTTGCGACAAGTTCAATAACCTCCGCATCTAAACGTTGGTTAATGGAAACCATGATACCCAAGTTCATACACTTGCTAATGATATCTGCAAAGCTTACATCCATCAAACTTGACAACTCACTTACCGTAACAAATTCCGTTACTTGTAGTTTGTTATCGCTTACTTCGTTTTGTTCATTTTCTGCAGCTTCTTCTCTCTTCGCACGACGATATTTAGATTTCAAACTTTTACCGCGACCACCTTGGCCTGATAATTTAGCTTGCGTTTCCTTAATCTTATCTTGAATTGCTTTTTGACCGATTTCTTTTTGCTCTGCAGTTTGAGGTGCATTACGATTACCACCTGGACGAGCACCACCACCTGGTCTTGCGCCGCCACCTGGTCTGTTACCGCCTTGTCCTTGATAGCCACCACCTGGACGGTTTCCACCTTGTCCTTGATAGCCGCCGCCTGGACGATTGCCGCCTTGTTGGCCAACACCTTGTTGTCCACCACCTTGTTGCGGACGACCCGTTGGTGTAGGAATACGTTTACGAACACGCTTTTCCTCCTGACTCATTGGCTTAGGTCTTGTATCACTATTAACAGGTAAATCAATTTTACCCATCACTTTTGGACCTTCTAATTTATCAGCTCTAATATTTTCAATTTTTCCATGCACGTTTTCAGGTGCAATGGAATGATCCAGTGGTGCCTCTTTTTTTGGAGCAGCTGCCTCTTTTTTTGCAGGCGCTTTTGTAGGAGCTACTGCCTTTTCTTCTGGGGCTTTTGGTTCCTCCGCTTTTTTTGCAGATTTTTTTGGTCTTGTAGAAGAATCAATTTGAGACAAATCTATTTTATTGATCACCTTAGGTGCTTCAACTTCTGGCGCTTTTATATTTGTAGTAGTCGCATCTTCAGTTGCAACTTCAGTTACTTCCTTCTTCGCTTTTGCTGCTTTAGGTTTTTCTGCTTTTTCAGCAACGGCTTCTTCGACTTTTGGAGCTGGAGGAACTTCTGTTACCACTGCTTTTTTAGCAACCACTTCTTCGGGTTTTTTTGCTTTATCAGTGATTGCATTTTTAGGCAATTCGACATGATCTGCTTTATCCCTAGCAACCTTGTCGCCCTGGAATTCAGCTTGCAAAGCATAATACTGCTCCTCAGTTAATTTAGCCGCTGGCTTCAGGTCATCCTTTGGGAAACCTTTTTTTGAAAGGAATTCAATCAAGGTATCTTGACCGATGTTGAATTCCTTAGCCGCAGCTAACAATCTTGGTAATTTCAATTCTGACATTCTGTTGTTTTTTGCCCCTTTTTTTTAGGAACGAGTAACCTAATACAAATATACTTTCAAAAATCAAGGTTATTCACCTTTATCAAACTCTTCTTGTAAAATTCGACGAACATCCGCAATGGTCTCTTTTTCCAAATCAGTTCTCCTTTCTAGCTCATCCGCACTTAATTTAATAACGCTTCGCGCTGTATCACAACCCACACGCTTAAATTCATCAATAATCCAGGTTTCGATTTCATCGCTAAATTCATCTAAATCAATATCAAATTCATCCACAATCTCCTCGTCCTCACGATAAACATCTAATTCATAGCCCGTTAATTCAGCGGCCAATTTGATATTCACCCCACGACGACCAATAGCTAATGAAACCTGATCCGCAGGTAAATAAACTTCTACACGTTTTGTATCGTTGTCAATATTCATGTAGCTGATTTTGGCAGGCGTTAAAGAACGTTGAATTAATAATTGTGTATTGGTTGTAAAATTAATGACATCAATATTTTCATTTTTCAACTCTCTAACGATACCATGAATACGACTTCCTTTCATACCCACACAAGCACCTACTGGATCAATTCTATCATCAAATGATTCAACGGCAACTTTTGCACGCTCCCCTGGTTCACGTACTATTTTTTTAATGGTAATTAAACCATCAAAAATTTCCGGCACTTCGATTTCTAATAATTTAGCAAGGAACAATGGACTTGTTCTAGATAAGATAATTACAGGTGAATTATTTTTCATATCCACTCTTGCAACTACGGCACGAATATTTTCGCCTTTCTTAAAAAAGTCCTGTGGAATTTGTTCTGTTTTTGGAAGAATCAATTCGTTACCTTCTTCATCAAGTAACAAAACTTCTTTTTTCCAAACCTGATAAATCTCCGCATTGATAATTTCACCAATACGATCTGAATATTTTTTTACCAATACATTCTTCTTCAAATCATTAATACGAGAAGCTAAAGTTTGTTTCGCAGCCAAAATTGCTCTACGACCAAAATCTAAAATATCTACTTCCTCATATAAGTCCTCACCTATCTCAAAGTCAGGCTCTATCTTGATTGCGTAAGAATAAGGTACTTCCTCTAAAGGATTGTCCACATCATCATCGGGTCTAATTTGACGACGACGAATAATTTCCAAATCTCCTTTTTCGGCATTCACGATTACATCAAAATTTTCGTCACTACCATACTTTTTTCTGATCAAAGTTTTAAAAACATCTTCAACCACTTTCATCATCGTTGGGCGATCTATATTTTCAGCATCTTTAAATTCCTGAAAAGCTTCGATCAAATTTATACTTGCCATAACATAATTTTTTTTCAAGCATGTAGCTTGATGATTTGTTAAAATTGAACTTGAACTATTGTTGATTTAATATTTTCATATGGTATTTGCATTTGCTGTTGCAATGCTTTTTTTCCTTTTCCCTCCGTCCACTCCAAAGTAATTTCCTGTTCCCCAACTTCTAATAACTGCCCTTCCTTTTCAACGCCATCATTTGTAGTAACCAATACTTTACGACCTTTATTTTTTTGATATTGTCGTTGTAGTAATAATGGCTCATCCACCCCAGGTGAAGAAACTTCTAATGAAAAATCACCTTCCGGGAACCATGCTTCTTCCTCGATGGCTTTGTACAATTTTCGGTTAAAAAAAGTACATCTTTCAATCGGTAAACCATTATCTCCGTCCAAAAACACTTTAATATTATTGGTCGGCTTTACTTTAATTTGAACACAAAAATAGCTTTGATCCTCTGCTAACAAAGGGTCAATGACTGCTTTTACCTTATCGATTAATACACTTGGTTCCATAATTAAAAAAGAAGAAGGGAACGATTTCGTTCCCTTCGATAGCTTTTACACTACACCAAAGGTAATAAAACGGGATGAAATATCCCAATAATATTAAGAGACCCCTTATTTTTGCAGTATGAGTAAGCTGATTTTTTACGGGATAATGATCTATTTCCTTTATAAATTGATTTTCAATGTGGTTGTACCAGTCAGTAAAGGGGTAAGAACCGTGAGGCAAACGATGGAACAAGCTAGGGATGCCGCAGCCAAGCAACAAGCCAATGCAAATACCAGGTCGAATAGTACTTTTAACAGCAACCCCAAGCCTGCTAGTCCTCCAGTAGAAGCAGAATACATTGATTTTGAAGAAGTTAAGAAGAAATAACCCCCCATTCTTAGTCATCACTTAGTTTTGTCTCCTAAGATAGTTGGACCCCCTTTTGTGGCTTAGTATTCACTACAAATAAGCTTGAATTTCATTTTCTAATAACATCCCGGGTTTTAGGTGAAGCACTTTCAACCCTACCGAGGCAGCAGCTAAAATATTGGGTTCATTATCATCTACAAATAAGGTTTCTCCTGCCACCAAACCCTCTTTCTCTAATATATAAGTAAAAGAAACTGGATCGGGTTTACGCATCCCCATTTTATGAGAATAATAGGGCGTTTGAAATAAGGACTCAAATGGATAATTAGCCACTTCTTTTTCAAATTCTGGAATGAAATGATCACAATGAATTTGATTCGTATTGGAATATAAAAAAGTAGGATAGGTTTTATTATTATCCTTCACCCATTGAATGCTAGATTTTCTAAAACCAACTAACAATGAATTCCATGCAATAGTAATTTGATCATTGGTTAAAGGCAAATTTGATAATGCACGAAAACCATCAAAAAATGTTTGTTCATTGACAAAACCCATTTCAAGATCAAGAAATAATCGGTGTGATTGATTTAAGGTAAAATGGGTCTCGATATCATTTATTCCGATGGATGTAAAGCCTTCATTCATTTTTTTAAAATCAATATCGTATAATACATTTCCTAAATCGAAGATTAAATTTTTGGTAGCTAGCATAATTATTATTTGTACAATTTTAAGTAAACAATTTTTATCGTTTCATGGCAGCAGCCATATGCTTGCATGCAGGAGTTCCGTTGCTTAGTTCGGCATGAATATTAGCTTTAGAAGCCTCATCCCTATTCTGACTTAATTTAAAAACATGCTGTAAGTCATAAACAATAATATCAAAAGAATAAATGGCTTTCATATTTTGCTCCATGTAATCAGATGATAAATTTTTTACTTGCGTAGGGCTATTGGGGTCTTTTTCAAAATGTAGTGTAAGCTGTTCTAGTAAATGATATAAATGTTGCTCATCCTTAATTTCTAAATTTCCTTTTGCCTGCACCGATTGATAATTCCATGTACTACCCATATTTTTAGTTGTATACCAATTTGCACTTACGAAAGCAGAAGGACCAGAAAAAATTACCAATACTTTATTGTTATTTTCAAACGCATTCGTATGATCCTGCTTTCGCATCACATGACCGCTAATAATTATTTTATCGGCTTCTATTTTTAATAATACAGGGACTTGTGTCGCCACAGGAAATCCATTCGCATCCACGCCACAAATAGTAACAAAAGGATGGGCGTGCATAAAGTCAACAACTTCTTGATGATCTTTGGCTTTGAAATGAGGAATATTATACATTGTAAATTTTTAATTATTCTTATTTAAATGATTGCGCTTACTTTAATTTATAATTAAAGCGGTAGTTCGGTAGTTGTTTTTATTTCATCCATCACAAACAAACTATTGATATGGGCTACCATGGGAAGCACGGCTAATTTTTCTTGATAAAATTTATTGTAAGTTTCCACATCCTTGGTTACTAATTTTAAAAAATAATCAAAATTCCCTGATACCAAACTACAGGAAATAACTTCGGGGTACTGTGAAATAATTTGTTCAAATTCGGAAAAATTATTGGTGGTTTGTTTGTCTAAGGTCACATGACAATGCACAATTAAACCAAGCTCAATTTTTTTTCTATCTAATATGCCCACATACCCTTGAATATACCCTTCGGATTCCAAACGTTTTATGCGGTCATGTGTTGGGCTCATGGAAAGGTTCACTTGCGCGCTGATATCTTTGATTTTTGCCAAAGCATTTTTTTGCAAAATTTTCAAAATGGCAATATCAATAGCATCTAAACTCATAGTTGGTCACATTCAAGGTGAAGGAATAATTTCTGCCCAAGGGCAAAACTGCAGTTAAAATTACCGACAATTTCTTAAAATACTAATTTTTAAAGTATATTTTACTGAATTTTTGATAATATATGATAATATTTCCTTTTTGATGATATTTATGCAGTAAATAAAACAAATTTTATGATTATCGGATGCCCAAAAGAAATTAAGGTTCAGGAGTACAGAGTTGGTTTAACCCCTGAAGGAGCAGATGCTTTAGTGAGACAAGGCCATATGGTTTATGTGGAAACGAAAGCAGGCGCAGGTTCGGGATTTTCAGACGAGGCTTATACTAAAGCGGGCGCTGCTATTTTAGCAACTGCAAGCGAAGTGTATGCAATGGCTGAAATGATTATAAAAGTTAAAGAACCTTTAGCGGTGGAATTTCCATTGATTAAAGCAGGACAAATTTTATTTACCTATTTCCATTTTGCAGCATCCAAAGAATTAACGGATGCGATGATGAAATCGCATGCAGTATGTATTGCTTATGAAACAGTGGAATTACTTGATGGTTCTC
>JBIIRW010000086.1:0-6190 GCA_044341385.1 Sediminibacterium sp.
ATGTAAAAGGGTTGGAGTGGATAAGATTGCATTATGCATATCCTTCAAAATTTCCTTTGGAAGTATTGGATGTAATGCGCGAGCGTTCTAATATTTGTAAATACATTGATATCCCATTGCAACATGCCAGTAATAATATGTTACAAGCCATGCGTCGTAATATTACACGTGAGGAAATGGGGGAATTGATTACTGAAATTCGCAAACAAGTTCCAGGTATTGCTATTAGAACAACCTTAATTGCAGGATTCCCAGGAGAAACCTTGGAAGATATTGAGGAATTAAAAGAGTTTTTACAAGAACACCAATTTGACCGCGTAGGAATTTTCACCTACAGTCATGAGGAAAATACAACTGCCCATGATTTGGTGGATGATGTTCCAGCGGCCGAAAAGCAACGC
Source organism: Sediminibacterium sp. (assembly GCA_044341385.1). Taxonomy (GTDB): domain Bacteria; phylum Bacteroidota; class Bacteroidia; order Chitinophagales; family Chitinophagaceae; genus Sediminibacterium. The sequence continues at coordinate 402 of JBIIRW010000086.1, forward strand.
CGTGCTGAGGAAATTATGGAAGTACAGCAGGAAATTAGTTTGGCCAAAAATCAACAAAAGGAAGGGCTAATTTTAAAGGTATTGGTGGATAAAAAAGAAGCGGGCCGTTATTTGGGTCGTACTGAATTTGATAGTGTGGAGGTGGACAATGAAGTTGTTATTAATACTAAGAAAAAATTAAACATAGGGGAATTTGTGATGGTCAAAATAACAAAGGCCTATGATTACGATTTAGAAGGGGAGTTGGTAGGGTAATTCAGCAGTTTTTTTGTATATTAGTACTTCATTTATAAATAAATAAAATTTAATAATATGGCAATTGTTTGGAAAGGGGTATTCCCCGCTATAACTACAAAGTTTACATCAGATGATAAATTGGACCTTGATTTATTCAAGAAAAATTTGCAAGCACAATTAGATGCTGGTGTAAATGGTATAATATTAGGGGGTTCTTTAGGAGAAGCCAGTGTATTAAGTAATGAAGAAAAGGAAATTTTAGTAAAGGAAACATTAGCATTTGTCAATGGCAAAGTTCCTGTAATCATTAATATAGCAGAAGGTAGTACAAGTGTAGCCGTTTCGTTGGCAAAAAATGCAAAATTGTGGGGTGCGCAAGGATTGATGTTATTGCCTCCGATGCGTTACAAATCAGATCATCGTGAGACGGTCCAGTATTTTAAAGATATTGCTGCAAGTACGGATTTGCCAATTATGATTTACAATAATCCAATTGATTACAAAATAGATGTAACCATTGAAATGTTTACAGAATTAGCAACAGTTCCTACTATACAAGCTATTAAGGAATCAACGCGTGATTTAACCAATGTAACCAGATTGCGCAATGCCTTTGGAGATCGCTTCAGTATTTTATGTGGGGTGGATACATTAGCATTGGAGGAAATATTATTAGGCGCTGATGGTTGGGTTGCGGGGTTGGTTTGTGCATTCCCTGCAGAAACTGTTGCAATATTTAAATTAGCAAAAGCTGGAAAAATACAAGAGGCTATTAATATTTACAGATGGTTTATGCCATTGTTGGAATTAGATATTCATGCAAAATTGGTTCAGTACATAAAATTTGCAGAATCTAAAACAGGCATTGGTTCTGAAACGGTTCGTCGTCCAAGATTGGTATTGGAAGGTGAGGAGCGTAAAAGAATTGAATCAATAATTGATAACGGGCTAAAAAATAGACCCACACTTCCTGAATACTTAAGTTTATAATTATTAAATGTTTTATATGGCTATACCCTTTATTTTTAAATGGGTGTAGCCATTTCTAATTTTTCGAATTGTATTAAATTATTTTATGACAAATATTACGAAGGCGACACAAAATGCAGCGTTTGCATTTGAGACTTATTCAAAATTAACTGCCACAAAGCGCGCTGAATTTTTAGAGACAATTGCAAATAATATTGAAGCATTGGGTGATGAATTATTAAATGCGGCGAATAAGGAAACTAATTTGCCTTTGCCGCGATTAACTGGAGAAAGAGGCCGTACCTGCTTTCAATTAAGAATGTTTGCAAATATGTTGCGTAAGGGTGATTATGTAGATGCAACTATTGATACTGCAGTCCCTGATAAAACACCACCAAAGCCAGATATTCGTCAAATGTTATATCCATTGGGTCCTGTGGTGGTATTTGGTGCGAGTAATTTTCCTTTTGCATATTCAACTGCAGGTGGAGATACCGCCAGTGCTTTAGCAGCAGGTTGCCCAGTAATCGTAAAAGCGCATCCGGCTCATTTGCAAACTTCCACAATGGTGGCAGAGGCCATTCAGCAAGCAATTAAAAGCAGTGCAATACCTGAATATACATTCCAACATATAACAGAAACTGATTTTAGTGCAGGAAAAGCATTGGTGCAGGATGAAAATATTACGGCGGTTGGTTTTACAGGTTCAAGAATTGGAGGACGCGCATTGTATGATTATGCAAGCGCAAGAAAAAATCCCATTCCTGTTTTTGCGGAAATGGGTAGTGTAAATCCAGTGGTATTATTGGAGGGCGCTTTAACTGCGAATGCAGAAACCATTGCAAAAAATTATGCAGGGTCCATTACTTTAGGAATGGGGCAGTTTTGTACCAATCCAGGTATTTTAATTGGGGTGAAGTCAGATGCTTTAACCTTATTTGCTAATCACTTAGCCAATGAGTTGAATCAGGTTGCAGTTGCACCGATGTTGCATGAGGGTATTCAAAATGCTTATTTTAAAAATAGTACACATGCATTAAGTCAAACTGGTATTACTTGTTTAACTAAAAATACACCAGCAGCAAATGCAGCAAGTCCAGTTTTGACGACCGTGGAAGCTTCCGTGTTTTTAGCAAATCCAGATTTAGCGGAAGAGGTATTTGGGCCATATTCAATACTGGTGCAATGTGATAATGATGCACAATTAGTTCAAGTTTGGAAAAGTATTCAAGGTCAAATTAGTACCACTATTATGGGTACGGATAATGATCTTGCAAATAATAAAAATTTATTAGAAATTGCTTCAAGCATTGCTGGCAGAGTATTGTTAAACGGCGTGCCAACAGGCGTGGAAGTGTGTGATAGTATGGTGCATGGTGGTCCTTATCCTGCATCAACTGATAGTCGATTCACTGCAGTAGGGGTGAAGGCAGTCAAACGTTGGTTACGCCCCATCTCTTTTCAAAATTGGCCAGATCATTTGTTGCCTAGCTATTTACAAAACAAAAATGAGTTGGGCGTTTGGAGAACTATTAATGGAGAATTCACTAAATCGGATGTGTCCCTATAATTTTTTGAAAAGGAGTAGGAGAATAAAATATTAAATACCATTGGATAAATAAATTTTATGGCAGCAGTAAAACCAATCAGTTCGGAAAGTTTCGGTAATTACCAATTAACTGGGTCCATCTTTAAGTGTATTGATGCGCATACTTGTGGTAATCCTGTTCGTGTAGTAGTAAGTGGTGGTCCAGCATTGGAAGGAAATACCATGAGCGAAAAGCGCCAACATTTTTTAAGAGAATTTGATTGGATTCGCAAAGGTTTAATGTTTGAACCAAGAGGGCATGACATGATGAGTGGTAGTATTTTATATCCCCCACATGATCCAGCAAATGATGTTGCAGTTTTATTTATTGAAACGAGTGGTTGCTTGCCGATGTGTGGTCATGGAACCATTGGTACCATTACTGTGGCCATTGAAGCAGGTTTGGTACAACCTAAAGTGCCTGGAAAAATTAGGATGGAAGCGCCAGCTGGGTTGGTACTTATTGATTATACCATGGAAGGCAAAAAAGTGAGTTCAGTGAAGTTGACCAATGTGCCTTCGTTTTCAGCTGCAGAAAATTTAAAAATACAATGTCCCGATTTAGGGGAATTAAATATTGATGTTTGTTATGGTGGTAATTATTATGCCATTGTTGAAGTGCAAGAAAATTTTAAAGGAATTGAAAATTATACGGCTGGGCAACTAATTGCATGGAGTGGCGAATTGCGCAAACGCATTAATGCTGTTCATAAATTTGAACACCCTTTGGATCCCACCATTAATTCATGTTCACATATTTTGTGGACTGGAAAAGTATTGGATGAAAAAAATACGGCAAGAAACGCGGTTTTTTATGGTGACAAAGCTATTGATCGTTCTCCCTGCGGAACAGGCACTTCTGCAAGATTAGCCCATTGGTATTCGAAGGGTAAATTAAAGCAAGGAGAGGCCTTTTTGCATGAAAGTATTATAGGATCCGTATTCACTGGGAAGGTGGAAGCCATTACTGAAATTGGCGGCAAGGAGGCAATTATACCCTCTATCCAAGGTTGGGCCAAGATAATAGGATTTAATTCCATATCTATTGATCCTGCTGATGACCCTTATGCAGGCGGCTTCCAAGTGGTATAAGCCTTTTTTATCCTTTAAATAATTCCACTTAATTTATTGGGGAAATGAGCGCAATTTTAACGAAATTCGTGCTTTAATCTATTATATGAAAGTAGTTGTTTTAGGTGGAGGTGTAATTGGTTTAAGTAGCGCTTATTATTTACAAGAAGCGGGACATCAAGTTACAGTCATTGATCAAAATGATATTTTAAATAATTGTTCTTATGGGAATGCTGGATATGTATGTCCTAGTCATTTTATTCCATTAGCCACACCCGGTATTGTAAAACAAGGATTAAAGTGGATGTTAAATCCACAAAGCCCCTTTTATGTTAAACCACGATTAAGTTTGAGTTTAATGCAATGGGGTTTAAAGTTTATGCAAATGGCCACCGCTGAAAATGTAGCTAAAGCTGCCATTCCTTTAAAAGATTATGCCCTGTTGAGTCAACATTGTTATGAAGAATGGGCCAAACTTCCTCAATTTAAATTTGCCTATGAACAAAAAGGCTTGTTAGAGATATTTCAAACTGAAAAAGTCGCAGAACATGCACATCACACTGTAAAGCGTGCACACGAAATAGGATTAACAGATACAGAACTATTAACGCAGGAAGAATTGTTTGCTTTGGAGCCCCGACACAAAATAAATGCATTGGGTGCGATCTATTTCAAATGCGATGCGCATTTGTACCCCAATAAGTTAATGAAACAATTAATTGAAGATTTAAAATTAAAGGGAGTTCAATTTTGTTTAAATGAGGAAGTGGAAGATTTTGAATTAAACAATGGAAAAATTCAATCGGTAATCACCGATAAAAATAAATATACAGCGGATACGGTGGTTTTAGCTACTGGTTCATGGAGTAGAGAATTGGTTCAAAAATTAGGTATTAAAATGCCATTGATGCCAGGACGCGGCTACTCAGTTACATTGGAGGATTCTCCATTTCAAACAGATTATCCATCGGTATTAATGGAAGGGCGCGTTGCGCTTACACCCATGGATGGAAATAAAATGCGCTTTGGCGGTACGATGGAAATTACGACCACCAAGGCTGCGCCGCAAATGAACAGAGTAGTAGGTGTTTTAAAAGCAGTGAAACAATTTTTTCCTGAATTTGATATACCCACACCAAGTTGGGATAAAGTATGGTATGGATACCGCCCTTGTTCTGCGGATGGCTTACCCTATTTAGGACGTTCAAAGAAAATAAATAATTTAGTGATAGCAACAGGTCATTCAATGATTGGATTAAGTTTGGGTGCAGGTACTGGAAAATTAGTTGCTGAAATCATTGAAGAAAAACCTACAAGTATTGATATTAGTTTTTATCATCCAGAAAGATTTAATAACTAATGAAATATAATACCACTTCCATACCTTATAGTGCCACAGGCGTTTTTTCGGCATTGGTGAATGACTATATCTCAGGGAATGGAACTGCGCGTGATTATGTGCCCTATGCGCCCGATTTGGAAGGGATTAAAAAAGCAATACAACAAAGGAAATTTTCAGCTATTCAACGCCAAACCTTGGTATCCGTTCTGGAAAATCAATACCAAGTATTAGGGGCAGGAATGAATGAAAAAAATAAGGCAGCTTTTGAAAAAGTGCAGGCAAATATTAGTTTATTTAAAAACGATAATTGCTTTGCAGTAACTACAGCACATCAGCCCAATTTATTTACGGGGCCTCTTTATTTTTTTTACAAAATAATTCATGTAATTAAATTAGCATCAGCATTAAAGGCACAGTTCCCGGAGAATGATTTTGTGCCTGTATATTATATGGGATCTGAAGATGCAGATTTAGCGGAAGTAGGCAGTTATAGTATTGATGGTGCCAAACACCAATGGAAAACAAAACAGACGGGTGCTATCGGACGTATGTTGGTGGATGATCATTTATTACAATTATTAC
>JBIIRW010000087.1:0-6126 GCA_044341385.1 Sediminibacterium sp.
CTTAGATTAGATATGGAGGCGTCGGCCTATGGACCCTTGCCTGAAAGCCCTGGAAAATTTGCCATTGTGCCAGGTAATTTAAATAAGAGTGAGCTTTACCACCGCATTTTATCTTCCGACCCTAGTTACATGATGCCGGATCCAAAATCTCATTTAACCTTAGATGCAAAGGAAAAAGCAATACTTATAAAGTGGATTGAAACGGGTGCCATATATAAGCCACACTGGGCATTTGTTGCACCAGAGAAGAAGGCGATTCCTGACCTTTTTAATTTACAGGTGAATAATCCCATTGATAATTTTGTATTTAGTCGATTACAACAAGAAGGTTTACAGCCTAGCCCAAAGGCGTCTAAAGAAATTTTATTAAGAAGGCTTTCCTTGGATTTGACCGGTCTTCCGCCGACCGTTGATGAAATAGACCAATTTTTAAACGACCAAAGCGCAAATGCTTACGAAAAACAAGTAGACCGTTTATTAAGCTCACCGCATTATGGTGAAAAAATGGCGACCCAATGGTTGGACCTAGCCCGCTTCGCTGATTCCTACGGTTACACCGTGGATAGAACCAGGGATATGTCTGTATATCGCGATTGGGTTATTGGTGCTTTTAATGAAAACATGTCTTATAAAAATTTCATTCACTATCAACTAGCGGGTGATTTAATGCCTTCACCTACTAAGGATATGATTATTGCAACAGCATTTAATCGCAATCATCCGCAAAATATGGAGGGTGGTATAATAGAAGAAGAATTCCAAACAGAATATGTGATGGATCGTACCAATACTTTTGGAGAAGCATTTTTATCCATATCGGTGGGCTGTGCAAGATGTCATGATCATAAGTATGATCCGGTGTCACAAGAAAATTACTATCAGCTGTATAGTTTTTTTAATAATGTACGCGAGGCGGGACAGATATCTTGGAATGATGATATGCCAACACCCACATTAATGCTTCCTACGGCAGCACAAGAAAAAACTATTCAATATATTAATTCATTGGTTAAGGAAAAGGAAGCGCAATTAAAATTGAGCTATGAAAATACATCTAGTGCATTTAATGAATGGATACAACAAGAAAAATATAAAACAATATCAAGCAAGGGCGTCCCGGTTGAAAATTTACAAGGCTTATATAGTTTTGAAGATTCATTAAATAATAGTGTCAACAATAGTAAAACTGCCGCCTTGCGTCGCGACGGAGATAGTAAAAGTGAGCCCCTTATTTTTGAAAAAAATGGGAATGGACAAAGTTTATATTTAAATGGCGACGCCTATTTGGATTTAAAAGAAGTGGGCGTTTTTAGAAAATCGGATCCGTTTACTATTGGGCTATGGATGAACATTTCCAAGGAAATGAAGGAGGGTGTTATATTTCATAAAAGTAATATGGAAAGGTTGTATAATTTCAAAGGTTACAATGTTTACTTAAAAAACAATCGACTTGAAATGACGATGGCACATACGGCGCCATCCAATGCCATTACAAAAGTTTCACTAACCGACGTGCCTCGTAACCAATGGATACAACTCACTATGACCTATGATGGTTCAGCGACAGCAAAAGGTTTGAATTTATTTATAGACGGATCTCCATTAAAAATGGAAACACAGATTGATCAATTATATAAAGACATTGTATTTTTTTCAAAGGACGAACCGGGATTGCAAATAGGTGGTTGGGGCCGAGGTTTTGGAATGAAGGGCGGCAAAATAGATGACATTAGTGTATATAACCGAGCGCTAACTCCTTTTGAAATAAAAGTATTGGCAAAAAAATCGAATTGGGATTTAATTACAAAAAAAACAAGGACCGAATTAAGCACAGAGGATATTTCCCTGTTAAAAGATTATTATAAATCAGTAGTGGATGTGGATATTAAAAATGCAAATATTGCACTACAAACACAAAGAAAATTATTATCAGATTCAACCGAGCATATCAAAGAATTAATGGTGATGCAAGAAATGCCACAGCCTAAAAAAACCTTTTTGTTAAACAGGGGACAATATGATGCGCCAACAAAACAAGTTTTTCCAAACACACCAGAAAAAATATTACCCTTCTCTAGTCAACTTCCAAAAAATAGATATGGCTTAGCACAGTGGTTAACCGATGCGCGTAATCCGCTAACAGCAAGGGTTGCTATCAATCATTTATGGCAAAACTTTTTTGGTAAAGGTTTGGTTAAAACAGCTGAGGATTTTGGTAATCAGGGTGAAATGCCTAGTCATTTAAATTTATTGGATTGGCTAGCGATTGAATTGCGAGATAACAACTGGGATATTAAAAAAATAAATAAGCTCATGGTGATGTCTGCAACTTATCAGCAGGATTCAAAAGCTAGTGGCATGCTTGTGGAAAAAGATCCAGAAAATAAATTATTAGCAAGAGGTCCATCTATTCGCTTATCCGCTGAAATGATACGAGACAATGCTTTAGTGGCGAGTGGTTTGTTAAATAAAAAGTTGGGGGGCAAAAGCGTATATCCTTATCAACCAGAAGGATTGTGGGAAATCAATGGGACCAAATATAATCAGGACAGTACTGATCAAGTATATAGAAGAAGCCTTTATATTGTTTTAAAAAGAACGGTTCCCAATCCAACCCTTGCTAATTTTGATGGGCCCTCCAGGGCTTCCTGTGTAGTACGCAGACAATCCACCAATACGCCATTACAAGCATTGGTAACATTAAATGACCCTACTTTTACTGAAGCGGCGAAAGTGATTGGGGAAAGCATCACCAAACAACAAAATACCACAGCAGCTATTGGTTTGGCTTACCGACAACTTACAGGTATTACGCCTACTTCAAAACAAATCGCATTATTAAGTGCATTGCAACAAACAGAATATAATAAGTTTAAAGCAAACCCTACTAAAATAAAAGGATGGATAAATGCAGGTTTATATAAAATTAATACAACATTAGATCCTTATTGGGTTGCTGCGAATAGTATAGTCGCAAGTACCATATTAAACTCTGATGCAACCATTACTAAAAGATAAGTTTATGGGAAGGAAAAATGATTTCAACATATATGCACAAGAATTTGAGGCAATCAATAAAAAAATTGAACGTCGAAATTTTTTGAAAAGTACAGCAGGTGGGATGGGCGCTATGGCATTAGGTACATTATTAAGTAGTAGTATTTCAACAAAAACATTTGAACAACAAATATTAGATGCGTTACCTACCATCGCGCCAAAAGCAAAACGCGTAGTGTATTTATTTATGAGTGGTGGCCCTTCACAATTTGAAACATTTGATTACAAACCCGGTTTAATAAAAATACAAGGACAGGGTTTACCTGATTCTGTTCGTAATGGGCAACGCTTAACAGGAATGAGTGCCAGTCAAGCTTTACTACCCATTGCTTCTTCCTTTGCAAATTTCAAACAATATGGAAAAAGCAATACCTGGGTAAGCGATCTATTACCTTACACCGCGCAAGTGGTAGATGAATTGTGTATTATTAAATCCATGTATACAGAACAAATTAATCATGATCCAGCACTCACCTTTTTTCAAACTGGACATCAGCTTCCGGGTCGTCCATCTATTGGATCTTGGATGAGTTATGGATTGGGATCTGAAAATAAAAATTTACCTGCATTCATCGTATTGGTTTCAAAAAACGCATCTCGCGATCAGCCCTTATATGCAAGATTATGGGGAAATGGATTTTTACCTTCACAACATCAGGGGGTACAATTTAGATCAGGTAATGATCCTGTATTATTTTTAAATAATCCCGAGGGCTATGATGGAAAGGACCGAAAAGAAATGTTGGATTATTTGGGACAACTGAATAATTTACAAAATGAAGTGTGGGGTGATGCTGAAGTAGATGCGCGTATGTCACAATACGAATTAGCTTTTAGAATGCAAACATCGGTACCTGATGTGATGGATACATCGAATGAGTCTGATGAAGTTTTTGATTTATACGGACCAGATAGTAGAGAAAAGGGAACGTTCGCAGCCAATTGTTTATTAGCGCGAAAATTATTAGAAAAAGATGTTCGCTTTGTACAACTGTATCATCAAGGATGGGATCATCATGGTTCCTTGCCACAAGGAATGAAACAACAATGCAAGCAAACCGATCAAGCATCAGCGGCATTAATTATGGATTTAAAAAGAAGAGGAATGCTCGATGATACTTTAGTGATATGGGGTGGCGAGTTTGGTCGTACTGCTTATTCACAAGGAAAATTAGAAAAAGATAATTATGGCAGGGACCATCATCCGCGTTGTTTTACCATGTGGATGGCAGGCGCAGGCGTCAAGCCTGGTATGACTTACGGACAAACAGATGATTTTAGTTACAATATTGTCAAGAACCCCGTGCACGTGCATGATTTTCATGCAACCCTATTACATATCATGGGCATCAACCACGAACAATTAATTTATAAATACCAAGGAAGGCGATTCCGCCTCACGGATGTGTCTGGAAAAGTGATCAATGATATTCTCGTATAAAGAATATCGAAAATAAATTTATCTCTAATTTTATACACCCGCTTTTTTAAGTACTTCTAAAGTTTTTCTTAACCCGGTTTTAGCGACTTGTAATAAATCTTCTTTATAATAATTTGGATTATACATTTCTAATGAAATAAATCCTTTGTATCCTGTTGCTTTTAAATCTTTAAATATAGAAGCAAGTGGTAATATACCATCGCCCGGATAAACACGGTGTTCATCTCTTAAATCTTTAAACGCAGGCGTGTTGGGCGCATCATTGAATTGAAAAATTGCAATGGCATCTCCCTTTAACATTTTTAATCCTTCAAAACCACCATCACTAATATACATATGATAAACATCGGGGATGACCATCGCGTTTGGATGATTTGCATCCATCGCTATGCCAACCGCCTGACCTAGAGTTTTGATGGTAAAATATTTTACAAAAACCAATGCAGGTTTAATATTAAATTCTTTCATGCCAATTTCAATAATGTCACGATATCTATCAGCTACCCATTTTTGATTATACTTTTCAGGTAGGGTATTGGGTATGGTTTGAATATGTTCAGCGCCAATATCATGCGCCATACGCATACGTCGGCGCGTTTCCTTCAACGACAGTTCAAACTCAGGCATGGTTCCTGGTATTGCATTCCAAAGGCCAATGACACTTGGCACTTTAAGGCCCAGCTTTTTAATTTCAGCACCCAAGGCTTTTAAATTCCCTCCATTTTTTTCAAATTCTTCTAATTCACTGTCCCAGGGCTCAATACCATCAAAACCAGCTTCAGCAGCAATGCTTACTTTATCTTTAAGGGAGGCTGGCCGAATGGTGGCAGTATCCAAACAAATGGGCCATGGACTTGCGCCATTTTGATAGCGCTTACCTTTTTGTTCCACTTGTTTCGTTTCCCCAATTGCAACATTTGGCAAAACACCGGCCATTAAGCCGATGGTGCTACTCAATCCAATAAAGTTTCTGCGTTTCATAGAATTATTTAGTTCTTGAGATGCTCAATATACAAAATTTATAGACTAGGCAAATCAATGAGGTAATTTGAATTTAAATCGTAATTTAAAATGCATTACCCGCAATATTTTATTTATATTTATTTTACAAAAATGAGGAGTATGAAAAAAATTGTATTGTTCACTAGCTACTGTATACTAATGCTTACCTCTAGTGTTAATAGTCAAACAAATATGAATGTTTTGGGGGCATGGGGAAAAGAGGAAAATAATACTAAAACATTAGTCATAATCACTGATTATATTTTCAGTGTGGCAAGTTATAACTTAGTAGAGAAAAAATTTAATTATACTTGGGGTGGCAAATATCGTATAGAAAAAGAAAATATGGAACTATCCTATGAATGGCATTCTCAGGATACCGCCATGGTTAATCTATCAGCAAGTATTCCAATAGTAATTAAAAAAGATGGTCAACTTTCCTTAGGTAATATATTATCGGGCTTAACGAGGTTGGATGGAGGCAAAGCGGGCGATTTATTCGGCTCTTGGATTATAAGTGGAAATTATACAAATGATATTGTTAGTAAAAGAGCAAATCCTTTTTTTCCAAGACGCACCATGAAAATTATTTCAGGCAAGTACTTTCAATGGGTAAGTTATAATGT
>JBIIRW010000022.1:0-21132 GCA_044341385.1 Sediminibacterium sp.
TCAGCAGTGAAAACACAACGGTAGCATAAAATGCAACGCGTCATGTGTAATTGAATATGTTTTCCTAAATCGTGTTTTTTGAAGGTGCGTCTTTGAAATTCATAGCGCGTTCCTGACTTGCCATGTTCAAAACTTAAATCTTGCAAATGACATTCCCCTGCCTGATCACAGATCGGACAATCTAATGGATGATTTAACAATAAAAATTCAACGACACCTGCTCTTGCATCCACTACTTTTTCACTAGTAATATTTTTTACTTCCATACCATCCATGACTGTTGTACGACATGATGCAACTAACTTTGGCATTGGACGTGGATCTTTTTCAGAACCCTTGGAAACTTCCACTAAACAAGTACGACACTTTCCACCACTACCTTGTAATTTACTATAATAACACATCGCTGGTGGTGCAACCGCACCCCCAATTTGTCGCGCGGCTTGCAATATGGTAGTGCCCGCTGGTACTTCAATGGTAATGTTGTCGACTGTTACTTTAAATAATGTTTGCTCACTCATAGTTTTACGCAATGTTATGCAGGTACATGAATTGGATCTGCATAGTGTTGTAAACCAAAATTACTTGTTTGGGATAATTCTCTATTATGGATATGCCATTCAAATTCATCACGGAAATGTCGGATGGCTGCCGCTACTGGCCATGCTGCTGCATCTCCTAATGGGCAAATAGTATTGCCTTCAATTTTTCTTTGAATGTCCCATAATAAATCTATATCGCTCACTTCCCCTTTTCCTGATTCTATTTTTTGTAATATTTTTTCCATCCAACCTGTACCCTCTCTACAAGGCGAACATTGTCCGCAACTTTCATGTCTGTAAAAGCGAGCTAAGGTTAAGGTATTTTTAACAATACATTGGTCTTCATCTAAAATGATAAATCCACCTGATCCCATCATGGAACCAGTTGCAAAACCACCATCACTTAAACTTTCATAATTCATGTAGCGTGTTTCACCCTTCGCTGTTTTTAATAATAAGTTAGCAGGTAAGATAGGCACACTTGATCCGCCTGGAATACAAGCCTTCAATTTTTTACCATTTGCAATACCCCCACAATATTCATCACTGTATATGAAATCTTCAACCGAAATGGTCATGTCAATTTCATACACCCCTGGTTTATTAATATTTCCGCAAGCTGAAATTAATTTTGTACCTGTTGAACGTCCCACCCCAATTTTTGCATATTCATCTCCACCCATTTTAATAATTGGTACAACCGCAGCTAATGTTTCTACATTATTCACCACGGTTGGTCGCATCCATAATCCTTGAATAGCTGGGAAGGGTGGTTTGATACGAGGGTTTCCTCTTTTACCTTCCAAAGATTCAATCAAGGCAGTTTCCTCACCACAGATATACGCACCGGCACCGCGATGCACATGAATCATGCAATCAAATCCTGTACCTAAAATATTTTTTCCTAGCCAGCCATTTTTTGTTGCTTCCTCAATCGCTTCCTCTAATATTGTTGCTACCCATGCATATTCTCCTCGGATATAAATGTAAGTATCGTTAGACCCTAAAGCAAATGAGGATATAAGTAACCCTTCTAATAATAAGTGTGGTAAAAACTCCATTAAATAACGATCCTTAAATGTACCAGGCTCACTTTCGTCTGCATTACAAACCAAGTGACGAGGCACACCCTCAGGCTTTGCAATAAAACTCCATTTCATTCCAGCGGGGAAACCTGCACCACCTCTTCCCCTTAGTCCACTTTTTTTCACCTCCTCAACAATGGATTCTATGGTCATTTCTTTCAACGCTTTCTCTGCTGCCGAATACCCTCCCTCACGACGATAGACATCATAAGAACGAATTCCTGGCACATTTGCTTTTTCTAATAATAATTTTACACCCATCGTTGCTTCTTTATCTTTTCTAATTTTGTGCAGCTAACTGCATTCTATATTCTGCAATAATTGCGTCAACTTTTTCCTTTGTTAAATGCTCTCTATAAATTTTTCCCACTTGCATCATCGGCGCATAACCACATGCGCCCAAACACTCTACCAGCTTTAAAGTAAAAATGCCATCCTTTGTTGTTTGCCCTGGTTGAATACCTAATTGCTGTTGGATATAAGTAATAATATTTTCAGAACCACTAATCATGCATGGACCTGTTTGACAAACTTCAAACACAAATTTTCCTACCGGCTTTAAATTATACATGCTATAGAACGTAGCCACTTCGTATACTTCAATAGGTTCAATATTTAATAAAACAGCCACATAATCCATCGCTTCCGTTGGCAACCATCCGCCAAAACTATCCTGCGCTAAATGCAATACTGGCAATAGTGCACTTTTTTGTTTTCCTTCTGGATAACGAGCCACCAAGCGCTTAAACTCGGTCATTTGTTCGTTATTAAATTGAAGACTCATATAAAAATTTCTTTTTCTTACTAATTATGATATTACGCATCCAACTCTCCTGCGATCAAATTCAAACTACTCAAAGTCACTACCGCATCGCTCAACATGCCCCCTTTAATCAATTCCTCAAAAGCTTGGTAGTAAATAAAACAAGGCCTTCTAAAATGCAATCTAAAAGGCGTTCGTCCACCATCGCTGATTAAATAAAAACCTAACTCCCCATTTCCGCCTTCAACTGCACTATAAATTTGTCCTTTAGGCAAATCAATTTCACCCATGATAATTTTAAAATGCCAAATCAATGCTTCCATCTTTGTATATACATCTTCCTTTTTTGGCAAATAATATTCAGGCACATCTGCATGATATATCTCGGCATCAGCGCCTTTAAATTCTTGTATTTTTTGGTAGGCTTGTTTGATAATTGAAATGCTTTCCCACATTTCTGCATTACGGACTAAAAAGCGATCATAATTATCACCGGTTGTTCCAACTGGAACTTTAAAATCAAAATCTTGATAACTGCTGTAAGGTTGTTGCACGCGCACATCATAATCAACACCTGCAGCACGTAAATTAGGACCTGTAAATCCATAATTCATTGCGCGCGCAGCACTTATTCCCCCAGTACCTTGGGTACGCTCCATGAAAATACGGTTGCGGGTAAATAATTTTTCAAACTCACGTAATACCCCTGGATATTCATTTAAAAATTTCTCCAATTTTGTAAATGCCGTATTGGTAAAATTTCTTTCAAAACCACCAATGCGTCCAATATTTGTTGTAAGTCGAGAGCCGCAAACTTCTTCATAAATTTCATAAATCAATTCACGGTATTGCATCACATACAAAAATCCAGTATACGCACCGGTATCTACGCCAACAATCGAATTACAAATTAAATGATCTGAGATACGCGACAATTCCATGATGATTAAACGTAAGTAATCCACTCGCTTTGGTAAATCAATTTTTAAAAAACGCTCGCAAGTAATATGCCAGCCCATATTATTAATCGGGCTACTACAATAATTTAAACGATCGGTAATTGGGGTAATTTGATACAAAGGCCTGCGTTCTGCTAATTTTTCAAAAGCACGATGTATGTACCCCACCGTTTGTTCCGTAGAAACCACTCGCTCACCATCTACTTCCATAATATTTTGAAACACACCATGCGTAGCTGGATGGGTTGGGCCAATATTTAAAGTGGTCGTTGTTTTTTCAATTGACCCTTTTGGTAATGTGATATGACTATGTTGTTCCATTAATATAATTATTCTCTGTTCTTAATTTATTTTTTATCTATCCTCTTCCAAACATCTCATCATCCTTGTCAATGCGCGTTTGATCTTCTAAAGGAAATTCTTTTCTTAATGGGAAGTAATCCATTTCGTCCACATTTAAGATACGCTTCAAATTAGGATGCCCAATAAAATTGATGCCAAAAAAATCATAGGTTTCTCGCTCCATCCAATTGGCACTTTCAAATAATTTGGTGGCTGTAAACACATCTGGTTTTGCTACTGGCACTGCAATTGAAAAACGAATACGAATATTTTCAATAAAATTATGCAAATGATAAACCACCACTAATTCTGCACCTTGGTTATCAGGATAATTTACGCCACACAAATCCGTTAAAAAAGTAAAACCTAAGCTAGACTCCTCGTATAAAAATTGTAATACTTTTAAATTATTCTCAGCAGCCGACTCAAAAGACAGTATTCCCGAATCAGTAGAAAATTGAAATACTTGGTCGTTGAATTTTTCAACTAATTTTTCTTGTATATATGCGTTGGTTAAAGCCATTATAAATGCGGTACTGTTTTAATTTATTTTATTGTATGCCATAGCTGTTTAATAGATCTCGATACTTTTCACTATTTCGACGGCGTATACTTTCTTGCCCTACTAAATCTT
Organism: Sediminibacterium sp.; assembly: GCA_044341385.1. GTDB lineage: Bacteria > Bacteroidota > Bacteroidia > Chitinophagales > Chitinophagaceae > Sediminibacterium. Next base: position 4,326 of record JBIIRW010000022.1, read on the forward strand.
GTATTTTCATAAAGCCATCAATAATCGCTTCGGGACGCGGAGGACAACCAGGTACATAAACATCGACTGGTATTACTTGATCAATGCCTTGCAAAACACTATAAGTATCAAATATGCCCCCACTGGAAGCGCAAGCGCCCACTGCAATTACCCATCTTGGCTCAGCCATTTGTAAATACACCTGTCTTAATACTGGTGCCATTTTTTTTGCAATGGTTCCCATCACCATAAGTAAATCACACTGACGTGGTGAAAAGCCAACACGCTCTGAACCAAAACGAGATAAATCATAATGAGATGCCATGGTTGCCATAAATTCAATCCCACAACAAGAAGTGGCAAATGGCAATGGCCACAAAGAATTTTTTCGAGCCAATCCTACCACCGAACTTAATTGTGTTGCAAAAAATCCATCGCCAGGAACACCGTCTGGTGCTTTTCCCATTGAAATGGCATCTGCAATTTCTGCTTCTTTTGGATTTAAATTAAATCGAACTGGACGCATATCTTTTATTAAATATTTATAATGATTAGTCTTCCCACTTTAATGCTCCTTTCTTAATAATGTATATAAACCCAACTAAAAAGAAAGTAACAAATAATACAATTTCAAAGAAACCTTTCCAACCCAACTCTTTAAAATTTACAGCGTAGGGGTAAAAAAAGATAACCTCCACATCAAACAAAACAAAAAGTATCGCAATTAAAAAATACTTCACAGCCATGGGCGATCTTGCATCACCATGCGTTTCAATTCCACTGGCAAAATTGGCTAATTTATCCGTTGTTTTTCGGGAAGGACCTACCCAACTTGAAACTAAAATCATGAAGCCGACAAAGCTGGCCGCGAACAATAATTGTAAGGCAATAGGTAAGTAAGTAGTAGCGCTGTTTATTTCATTAGCCGACATCAAATACAGTGGCAAATTCATACACTATGTTTTGGATTTGCAAAAATACACAAAGGATAGCTCATATAACGAAAAACTCCCCATAAATGGGGAGTAATTTTCAATTATTTTTTAACATTGGTGCAGTTCTAAATCCAACGGTTATCCTTTTTTATTTTGTGTGGTATCTGTGGCTACTTTTTGGTTACCCCCAGATTGCATTTTTTTAATGATTTCCCAATTTTTAGTCAAGCTTTCCTTGATTTTTAAGGTTTGTGGTTCCCCTGGAATAAGCTCTAAAACCTTATCACACATGGCAATTGCTTGCTCATATGCTTTGGTCTCATTATAATACCCCATCATGGTATAAAAATTGTTGACCATCGCCTGCTTATTTTTAGTCACATCCTTCGACAAAAACTGATTTTGTAAGGTTACGGCTTCAAAAAGTACCCCTAAATTGTTAGCCGTATCCAGTAATTTGGCTGCTTTCACATTAAATGAATATCCATTAGGTTTATCAGGGAAAGCCGTGATATAATCCAATGAAATTGCTTTTGCAGTTGCCCCCTCCTTTGCATTTAGCGCGATACTAGCCGTTTTGTAATAATAAACCTCATCCTTAACCCCTCTAAGGGCTGAATAATTCGCATACCATTTTAACTCATCGGAATACATATTACCTTTTTCCAACATTTCATAGCCTAACTTGTAATATTTTAGCTTATTTACCCTAGCTGTATCAGCTGCAATTGCTTTTTCTAATAAAGCAGCTAAGGCAGCTTGGTTGCCATTAAAACGGGATATAATCCTTACTGCTAATTCATAATCACTAGTGACTATCTTATCTGCAGCACTTTTACTCATGAAATTTTCAATATATGTTTTTGCTTGTACAGAATCACCTTTACGATCATAGTTATAGGCTAATAACACCCCTAATCTAGGTAAAGCAGCAATACCAATAGAAGCTTCTAATGCTTTTGCTTTTTCTAATGATGCATCAAATTGTCCAGCGCGGAAAAGGTAATCTGCATTAAAAATATCTAAGGATGGGTCCTTATCTGCATATTTTAAAAATAAATCTAAATTTCCTTTCGCAGTCTCTGTTGCGGTCTGTGTATTTAAATCTGCATAATAGGAATACAAAGCGAAATAAACCGGAGGGAAGCTTGGGTCAGCAGCAATCGCTTTACTATAATATTCATCAAATGATTCCTTATTGCTTTGTGTTTGATATACCCTTCCTGTTCTGTAATAAGGAAATGCATTTTTTGGATCGCGTGTTATGGCCTCTTGAAATGCAGTTACCGCATCACCCCCATTTTCACCGCCAGATTTCAAATAGTTAATACCTAAATTAATAAATAAATTAGGACTTACCATTGATTCATATGCAGAAATTGTTTCCTTTAATTTATCTATCGCATATCTGTGATCGCCAATATTACTAGGGATCTCAGCGTGTATATAACCAATGGCATTGACAATATCTTGATTTGGTTTTCCTTTAAACTTACCCTTAGTCAGCAAAGTAGTTGTTAAAGCAACTTCTAAATTTTGCTTCACTGCATTTACATCTCCGCCTTCTAATAATTGTACGTGCGACATACCTACTAATAACCAAGGATCATTACCAGCTGCTTGCATTGCTTGTTGAAAAATACCTTTTGCTTTTTTAATAGTCGTATCACTTGGCATACCAGAACCTTGTTCTGCTAAAACCGCTTCTCCATACCAAAAAATATTTTCCGTATTGGTTGGATTTTTATCTAAGGCTTCTTTAAAAAAGGCCAATGCAGACTTGTTTTTTTCATAATTCAACAACTTCACTCCCTCCGCAAACGGAGAAACTGGAACTACTTGCGCATGTACACTTGACAATGCTAAAACCACACTTACTGATAATAAAACCAATTTTTTCATCACTTTACTTTTTAAAAATTCTGGATCCTTAAATTTAATTCAAATTATAAATTCGGAAGGTGAAAATATCAAATTTTACCTGAAATTCAACCTAAATTAATGGATAATTGTACTACAAAATGTTAGTTTTTATAAGCGGTACTAATTCAATAGCCCGTTTCGTTTTTTAAATCCCATTTTAGCGGGTACCAAAAAAGCCCTTTTAAATATGAGCTGTCCACGTTCTAGGCTTAAAAAATTTAAAAAACCCGACCCTAAACCTGGTGCATTTTCCTTTAAAATATAATAAATTGGTAATGATAATGAATATTGCCCACGACCAATGGTCGCTTGGGATGGTTGGGCATAAGTCCCCTTTTCCTCGCACAAACTACATTCAACCATTGCGGTTTTTACCTGCTTTTGGTTTTCAACCTGCTTTGGATCGTATTTATCCCCGACCCAATTCAATCCCAAAAATCCAATGGCATTCGGATTATTCTTAATATAAGAAATCACTTCTGCAGATCCATTGGCCCCTTGCACATTTTTGCCAAATGCGGATTGCTTTAATAAGCTGTCTTTTAAAAAACGATTTATTCCGGTTAAATTTTTGCCATCCATGACCACTTCTTGTGGATCCACCCCCTTTAATTTATCACCTAATTGCTTTAATGTAAATAGGGTATCCTTGGCGGATTTATTTACCAATACTGCGATCGCATTATAAGCCAAAATACCAAAAGTTGGCGCATATCCTAATTGGTTTTTAAATCCTATTTGTTCTGATTTTTCCAAGCCCCTTGTAATGATAATCATTCGCGTACTATCGGCTGTAAGGTCCTTTAAACACTCAATTTCGGACTTATAGTATACATGAATTTTTGCCTTGGGATAACTTGAATTAAACACTTTTAATTGTTCTTCAATAATTGGTTTAAAACTTTCTTCCACTGAAATATTAATTTCCCCTTCACTGGTAGTTTCAAGAGCCACGTTTGAAGTCGAACTATTACATGCGACGAGTAAAATTAAGCCCCCAAGAAAAGTAAATATTTGACGCATAATTGAAAAAATAATAAATTTTAAAATGGGCCTATTAGTACTCCTTTTTAAAGCCTCTGTACAACCTAAATCCTCCATACAATAAACACATACCCCCGAAAATGGTCCGAAACTCAGTATCTACATTCAACACCTGATCTAATTTGAACCATTTAGCGCCCAACATCAATATGGCACAGCCTAAAATGAGGGCCGCCATACTAAAATCATAGATACTTTTAAAAAGACGGTAGGATCTTTCTGATTTTTCTCTTGGATTATTCCTGGTATTATTACTTAAATGATTAAAGTCTTCCATATTTTTAATTTAAAACCACAATTTAAACAATTAATATAGGATGAATTTAAAAATTTATCTTTACCTATAAATTTGACAGCATGAGCAAGCCATCTTTGCCACAAGGAACCCGTGATTTTAATGCCGTAACGGTACAAAAACGCCAATACATTTTTCAAACAATACGAGGCGTATTTGAATCTTTTGGGTTTGCCCCTTTGGAAACGCCCGCCATGGAAAATTTAGAAACCTTAATGGGAAAATATGGAGAAGAAGGCGACAAGCTCATTTTTAAGATCTTAAATAATGGGTTAGATAACCCGCAAAAAAAAGAACAAACACTGGAAGGCTTTGATAAAATTTTAGCTGGCAAAAGCACCCCTAACATTACGGAACGCGCTTTGCGCTATGATTTAACAATTCCATTTGCAAGATATGTGGCCATGAATCATGGCGCTTTAACTTTCCCATTTAAACGTTATCAAATTCAGCCAGTATGGCGCGCAGATCGTCCACAAAAAGGAAGATACCGAGAATTTTATCAGTGCGACGCGGATATTGTAGGAAGTGAAAGTTTATTAAATGAAGTTGATTTGGTGGCGTTATATGTTACCGCATTTGAAAAATTAAATTTACCAGTTGAAATAAAAATAAATAATCGACAAATTTTATTAGCACTTGCTGAAATTTGTGGCGGTAGCGAAAAATTGATTGACCTAACTATTGCTATTGACAAATTGGATAAAATAGGCTGGGAGAAAGTACAAGTAGAATTAAGTACTAAAGGATTTACCCCTGCGCAACAAGCTACCATTCAAACCTATTTGAATATTGAAGGAAGCAATGAAGAAAAATTAAAAAAATTAGCAGCGTTATTGGGTGATAATGCAGCTGGACAAAGTGGTATTGCAGAATTGAATTATGTATTAAATTACCATAACAACACAGGTATGGCCAAGCATTTGGTCGCCGACTTTACTTTAGCGCGCGGCTTAAATTATTATACAGGTCTTATTTTTGAAGTGAAGGCCAAAGATGCGCAAATGGGCAGTATTGGCGGTGGTGGGCGCTACAATGATTTAACAAGTTTGTTTGGCGTTCCTAATATACCAGGGGTTGGTATTAGCTTTGGGGTTGATCGTATTTATGATGTGATGGAGGAGAAAAATTTATTCCCCGCATCCGTTGAACAAGGGACACAGGTATTGTTTTTTAATTTGGGTGAAAATGAAGCGCTGCAATCCTATCAATTGATGTTGGCGTTACGAAATAAAAAAATTGCTTGCGAAATTTACCCTGAGAAAAGTAAGTTTGACAAGCAATTTAAATATGCTGAGAAAAAAAATATTCCTACCATTGTTATTATTGGTAGTGATGAATTGGCAGCTAAAAAATGTACTGTAAAAAATTTAAATTCAGGACAACAAGATACAATTACATTTGAAGCGCTAATGGATTACCAATTCTAGTTATATAATTTATCTGCCCAAATTTGGTCTTCAAAATAAAAGTCTTGTTTTAATGCGCTAGGAGTCGCTGATTTTTTGCCAATCAACTCCATGCCTTGCACATTGATGCCAACACCTTCAACGACACTATTGCCATCTCTTTTAAAAATAACTAAAGCATCATAAGCAGCTAAATAAAAAGTATCCACTCCTTTTTTCTCTAAAGGAAAAGAACCCACTGATGATGTGGAAACCAAAACTGAATCTTGAAGCGTCAAAACCACTTCTGTCACTGGACTACCTTCAGCAAATGTATATTTACCTAAGTACTCTTTAAGTGGGCTATCCTGTGCTTGCACAGTTACAAATATTCCTAAAAACACGATACCCATTAATAACATCTTTTTCATATTTGGACATTTTTTTATTTAATCAATAAATTGAACACCAAAATTAGGATAAATAAGATGCATTTATGTAAAATGATGTTAAGTAATCTAAAATTAATTCACGAAAAATTGGCCCTGCTGAAATTGGGGGATTTTTCGGCTAAAAAAGCTTCAAAAAAGAAATAAAAGGATACAAAAACGATCAAGTATCTTTGCATTATGGAGCAAACTAAAGTTAATATCAGACAACTCGAAATCGCTGACATTGAACGATTTATAGGGCAAATAGGAGAAAAATCATTTCGTGTAAAACAGATCCACGAATGGCTTTGGCAAAAGCATGCGCATAGCTTTGATGAAATGACCAACCTAAGTAAGGACCTTCGCCAGCAGTTGGAAGCCAATTTTACACTTCCTGCACTAACCTTAAATACGACGCAATTAAGTGAGGATGGTACTTTAAAAACTAGATTTGAAACTTTTGATCATCATATGATTGAAGGCGTGTTAATTCCAACTAGTGAGCGCAAAACCGCATGCGTTTCCTCTCAAATTGGTTGTAGTTTAAGTTGTAAGTTTTGCGCGACAGGATATATGGAACGCAAAAGAAATTTAAGCTTTGATGAAATTTATGATCAGGTGGTCATGATTAATCAACAAAGTGAAAAGCACCACGAAAAATCATTATCGAATATTGTATTTATGGGCATGGGTGAGCCCTTATTGAATTATAAGAATGTTTTAAAAGCTGTGGAGCGAATTTCAGCAAAGGATGGTTTGGGCATGAGCCAAAGAAGAATCACCGTTTCAACGGCGGGTGTCGCCAAAGGAATTAGACAACTAGGCGATGATCAAGTACGCTTCAAATTAGCCTTGTCCTTACATGCCGCTAATGATAAAAAACGTAATGAAATTATGCCGATCAATGAAAGCAATAACATTGAAGCTTTAATTCAAGCCCTTAATTATTTTTATAAAAAAACTGGCAGCGAAATTACATTTGAATATATTTTGTTTAAGGATTTTAACGATAGCGAAAGAGATGTTGTTGAATTAACAAAAATATACCGCCAAGTTCCTGCGGACTTAATTAATGTCATTGAATACAATCCAATTGATAAATTTCCATTTGACAAACCCAACGAAGATGGATTTGAAAATTTTGTAACCGCATTACAAAAAAATAGGGTAAATGTTAGGGTAAGAAGAAGCCGTGGCAAGGATATTGATGCTGCTTGTGGACAGCTTGCCAACAAGGATAATTTTTAATAGCACGGTACAATGAAAAAAAATAGAACTGATAATTTTGATAAATTTTCTCTTAAAAAAAAGGGAAGCGCTGTCAAAGAAAATATAAGACAGGATAAGAAAAAAGCCAAAGCCGAATCAAGGGCCATGGGCGAAGCTGCACGACAAAGAAAAATAGATAAAGCGAGAGGAATTGTAACCGATCCTCCGAGAGAAAAGTATACGAAGGGACCCTATGCCAAAAAAACAACTGGCTATGAAAAAAAACCAAGCACGCGCAAAAGCTTTCAAGATGCCCAACCAAAATATGGTGAACTAACTCCTTCTCATACAGCGCGTCCTGCAACAACCCGTCCAACATCGGCTAGCAAAAGAACACCTGCTTCCATGGACAAAGCGGATGAAAAAAGAACCGCTTCCATTGGCAAAGTAAATGCAGCGGCTGATACGCCTTATGAACAAATGCCATTGAATAAATACATTGCACATGCGGGTATTTCTGGTCGCCGTGAAGCCGCAGCCATGGTAAAATCGGGACATGTAACCATCAATGGAGATACAATTTTAGAGCCCGGTTATAAAGTACAATACAAAGATGTAGTAAGATTAAAAGGGAAAGTTTTGCAATTACAAGTAACCCCTGTTTATATATTACTAAATAAACCGAAGGATTATATTTGTACGGCGAATGATCCTGAAGGCAGAAAAACGGTTTTAGATATTATCAAAAATGCAACTACACAACGTATGTTCCCAGTGGGTCGACTTGATCGAAATACGACCGGAGTTTTGATACTCACCAATGATGGCGATTTGGCACAGAAGTTAACCCATCCTTCCTATGAAATTAAAAAGATTTATGAAGTTACCTTGGATAAACCAGTGACTAAAGCAGATATGGAAGCCATTGCGAAGGGTGTTGAATTAGAAGATGGATTTATTGCAGCAGATGCAGTAAGTTACCTATCTAATACTTCAAAAAATGTAATTGGTATTGAGATTCATAGTGGGCGTAACAGAATTGTAAGACGCATTTTTGAACACTTAGGTTATGATGTTAGACATTTAGACCGCGTTATGTTCGCAAACCTTACCAAAAAAAATGTAGACAGAGGTAAATGGCGTTTTTTAGCTGAAAAAGAAGTTCGACTTTTGAAGTTTATGAATAAATCATTTACAAGAAAATCTGCAAAGGAAAATTAATTCGAATACCTCCTATTTAATTGAACGCACTTTAATGATAGATATATTATTTGAAAATGATGACATGATTGTACTCAATAAGCCCGCAGGTTTATTTAGTATCCCAGATCGATTTGGCAAAGAGGCTTCTCTTAAGTCATTATTACAGGAAAAGTATCCAGCCATATTTACGGTGCATCGATTAGACCAGCATACCAGTGGTTTAATTTTATTTGCAAAAAATGCAGAGGCACACCAAGAATTAAGCACTTTATTTGAAGGACGTAGCATTGAAAAAAAATACCTCGGTTTGGTAATGGGGCAACCGCCACAAAATGGCACCATTGATCAGGCCATCATGGAACACCCTGGGAAAAAAGGACAAATGGTGACTCATGCCAAAGGCAAAGCAGCACAAACAAGTTTTGAAGTCCTAAAGTATTATAAAAGATTTACCTGGGTTTCTTTTCAGATTCATACGGGTAGAACACATCAAATTAGGATTCATGCACAACACTTAGGTAATCCCATTGTTGCAGATGATATTTATGGCGATGGCGAAAAATTATTATTATCTACGATAAAAAAGAAAAATTTTAAATTAAGTAAAGCGGAGGAAGAAGAACGCCCCTTATTAGCGAGACAAGCTTTACATGCGCATACTTTGCGCTTTGAATTAAATGGAACGAACTACCAATTTGAAGCGCCCCTTCCAAAGGACCTCACTGCTACTTTAAAGCAGTTGGACAAATGGAATAGCGAAAAATAAGAATCCCCTTCGCTGAAAATTCAGAGAAAGGGATCTTAAAAGAAAGGTAGCTGACTCGCAACAACAGTGACACACTGTAAGCATTATTTATTTTGATGAACAAAATAACAACGCTTTAATGAAGCGTTCATTACCTTACATACATTTAGTAATTACATCTTATTTGTTCGGTTGTGGCGTATAACGCAAATAAGGTTTTACTATATTCAATCCTTTGGGGAATTTAACTAAAGCATCTTCTGTTTTTATGGCTGGTACCACAATCACATCTTCTCCATCTTTCCAATTCGCAGGCGTAGCCACACTATAATTGGCTGTCAACTGCAAAGAATCAATCACTCTTAATACTTCAACAAAATTTCGCCCAGTGGAAGCGGGATAGGTAATAAATAATTTTACTTTTTTATCTGGTCCAATAATGAATAAGGAACGTACTGTGAAAGTTTCTGAAGCATTTGGATGAATCATATCATAGGCGTTAGCCACTGCTTTATCCTCATCTGCGATAATTGGAAAATCCACATGCACATGTTGTGTTTCATTAATATCACTGATCCATTTATGATGGCTTTCAACGCCATCCACACTAAGCGCTAAAACTTTTACATTGCGTTTAGCAAATTCTTCTTGCAATGCTGCAGTGCGGCCTAATTCAGTGGTACATACAGGTGTAAAGTCAGCTGGGTGTGAAAATAAAATTCCCCAACTATCTCCAAGGTATTCATGAAAGCTAATGTCTCCAATACTTGTTTTTGCTTTGAAATCGGGTGCAATGTCCCCTAATCTTAAACTCATAATGCTCTTTTTTTATAGTGAGAATACAAAGATATACATTTCCTACTAAATTAGTAGACTTTTACAGAAAAAAATTTTTGAAGTATTTATGTTACTACTCTGATGGGGTAGTATATAAATCCAACAAGCCATCCGGAAGTGAAACAGTGACCGTTTTTTTTACGTGATCTACCCCTTTTAAACTTTCTTCATGTAATGGGATATACGCTTCCTGACCTTGGTATAATATGGTTACCATCAACTGATGCGGTTGCTCAATAACTTCAAGCACCTGCCCTAAATCAATGCCATTTTCTTTGACCATATACCCTAATAAAGCCAAAGGGGAACTTTTGTCAACCAGCTGCTGGAACTCCGCTTGTGGCAACCACACTTTTTTGCTGATTAAAATTTGCGTGGCTTCTCTATTTTGAATACCCTCTATCTGTAAATGGGTTAACGTATCCGTTTTAGCAACAGCTGATGTAATAAAATAAGGTATAAAGCTGGCTGTATTTTTTTCAACAAAGATGGCATCAATACCTTTAAAATTAATGGGTTTACCTAACGCATGTTCAATGATAATTTGACCACCAATACCATGTGCAGCCACAATTTTTCCGATATGTATATATTCGCTCATGGTATTGTTTTAAAAATATTGCATACACAAAACTAATTATTCGAAACAGAACAATTGGATTATGCCTGATTTTTTTGATAAGTATTCATTACAAAAAACCCCCGATACCGATAAACGGAACCAGGGGCTTTATTAAAGCTAGATTAATTTAAAATTATTCTGCAGCTGGTGTTTCTTCTGCAGCAGGTGCTTCATCAGCAACTACTGGTTCAGCTTCCGCCGCTGGTGCTTCTGCAACAGGCGCTTCCGCAATTGGTTCAGCTACTTTCTTCACAACTGGAACATACACTTTTTTAGCAGCTTGTGATTTTTTGTGTGCATCATTCTTGCTCGCTACATTTGCTTCATGCTCAGCGAACCAAGTTTGAAACTTAGCCATCGCAGTTGCCTCATCAAATAAGTTTAATTTAACACCACGTAATAAGTGTTTTAAATAAAGAACTCCTTTGAAAGATAAAATACGGTGAACCGTGTCTGTAGGTTGTGCACCTTTGTTTAACCACTCTAACGCTTTTTGACGATCCAATTGGATAGTCGCAGGAACTGTTAAAGGATTGTAAGTACCAATTTTTTGGATGAATTTACCATCTCTTGGTGCGCGTCCGTCGGCTACTACTATAAAGTAGAAAGGCCTTTTTTTACTACCATGACGCTGTAGTCTCATTTTTACTGCCATGTTAAATAGATATTTATTGGCGTTAACAAATAGGGTTAATAGGACGCGAAGATAATATAAAATGATGGAAAATGGTGTTTATTCCTAAAATAAATCATTAATTATACTGATAATCAATTAGTTACCTTCTTAAACCAGGCATTTTACCAGGTACCATTCCGCCAGACATTTGCTTCATCATCTGTTTCATTTGATCAAACTGCTTTATGAAAGCATTGATTTCTCCAATATCCTTGCCCGAACCTTTGGCAATTCTTTGCTTTCTACTGGGTGAAAGTAAATCTGGATTACGACGCTCCAATACCGTCATTGATTGAATGATGGCTTCTACACCCTTAAATGAATTATCATTAATGTCTACATCTTTCAAACTTTTTCCCATACCTGGAATCATCCCCATTAAATCTTTGATATTACCCATCTTTTTTATCTGCTGTATCTGGGTTAAAAAATCTTCAAAATCAAACTGATTTTTTCTAATTTTTTTCTCTAATTTTTTTGCTTCTGCTTCATCAAATTGCGCCTGTGCTTTTTCAACCAATGAACTTATATCTCCCATCCCCAAAATTCTTTGCGCCATTCTATCGGGATAGAAAATATCTAAGGTTTCCATTTTTTCACCACTGCTCATAAACTTGATTGGCTTATCAACAGTATACTTAATGGATAATGCAGCACCTCCTCTTGTATCTCCATCTAACTTCGTTAATACCACACCTGTGAAATCTAATCGCTCATTAAACACTTTGGCAGTATTCACTGCATCCTGCCCTGTCATTGCATCTACGACAAATAAAATTTCCTGTGGATTAATAGCAGCTTTAATATCAGCCACTTCATTCATCATTACTTCATCCACTGCCAAACGACCCGCAGTATCAACAATGATTACATTTTTATTATTTGCTTTTGCATATACCAATGCATTCTGAACAATAGATACTGCATTTTTATTTTCTCTTTCAACAAATATATCTACCCCTACTTGTTCTGCTAATACGGTTAATTGATCCATTGCTGCTGGACGATAAATATCTGCAGCAACTAATAAAGGTGATTTTTTTTGCGCTTTTAAATAAGTCGCTAATTTTCCTGAAAAAGTAGTTTTTCCACTTCCCTGTAAACCAGCCACTAAAATAATGGTAGGACTTTTAGATAAATCCAATAAAGAAGCAGATGATCCCATCAAAGTGGTTAATTCATCCTGAACAATTTTAACCATTAATTGACCTGGGCTAATCGCATTAATCACCTTTTCACCAATGGCCTTCTCTTTGATTTTATCTGTAAATTCCTTTGCAATTTTAAAATTGACATCCGCATCTAACAATGCCTTACGAATATCCTTTAAGGTATTCGCCACATTTAAATCATTAATTCGCGCCTGCCCTTTTAGGTGCTTAAACGCTGATTCTAATTTTTCACTCAAACTATTAAACATACTCAAATCATTATGGGGTGCAAATATAGGCCATCACTTTGAGTCTTATTTAAGTTAATCGGTCCAAGTGACTGTTTTTTTATGAAGTTTAAGTATAATTTAATATTTATTAGTAGATTGATTATCAATATTTTATGCCATTTTTAGCAAATAATCCTAGGCGCCTTTAAAAGGTGTGAATGAATTAACAAAAAAAATACTTGGAACCTACCAATTATTTAATATCATTGCAGCTAACGAGCCCAAATTAAAGCGGCATTCGATTTTATATGAGTAAGAAACAATTATTTACACTTGAATTTCCCGTGAGATGCTCTCCAAATATATTATTTGAGTTTTTATCCACTGCATCTGGATTACAAGAATGGTTTGCTGATAAAGTGGACGAATGGGAAAACGTTTTCAGTTTTTCATGGAACGGTGGTGTACCTGACAAGGCAGAATTATTAGACCAGGAAGCAGATAAATTTATACGATTTAAATGGTTGCACAGCGAAAAAAATGAATATTTTGAATTCAGCATTGAGAAAACTGAAATCTCCAATCAAACCATTTTAATCATCAAAGATTTTGCTGAAAAAAATGAAATTAAAGACCAAAGTCGACTTTGGGAATATCAAATTAAAGAGCTATTTCATCGCGTTGGTGGTAGCTAGCTAGTACTTTAACATTGTTCAAAAAATTAGACATACTAATTCTGCGCGCATTCATTGCACCATTTTTGGCAGCTTTGGCCATTTGTATATTTGTGTTGACGATGCAGTTCTTTTGGTTGTATATTGATGATTTAGTAGGAAAAGGACTTGACTTTATTACCATTGTTGAATTAATTGGCCTTGTATCTGTAAGTACTTTCACCACTGCACTTCCATTGGCATTGTTATTTTCGTCGATTATGACTTTCGGTAATTTAGGAGAGAGCTTCGAACTAGTTGCCATTAAAGCTGCGGGTATTCCATTAACGCGATTTATGCGTCCCTTATTTTTATTTGCCGTTTTATTAGCTGGACTTGCTTTTTTGTTTGCGAACAATATCATTCCGGTAACGCAAATGAAACTCACCAATTTAAAATATGAAATTATTGTCGCCAAGCCCGCTATTGATTTAAAAGAAGGTGTTTTTTATGATAAGATAGATGGCTATGTTATTAAATTAGGGAAAAAAGAAGCGAACGATAGTATTATACATAACATTGTAATTTTTGAGAAAAGATATGGACTGCAAGACAACTATTTAATTGCGGAATCAGGCGTAATGCGCGTTTCTTCCAATAAAAAGTTTTTAGAATTTATCCTGTATAATGGATGGCGATACCAAGAAAGAGGCCTTCGATCCACGACCAATACTGAATTTACCAGACTCTATTTTAAAGAGTACAAAAAAGTTTTTGATTTGAAAAGTTTTCAACTCAATAAATCAAACGATATTTTATACGATCCTAAAATGTTAAGTGTTCGACAATTAGGAAAAGCAATTGATTCTATTTCCAATATGGATAGTTTTTTTGTAAAAAGAACGGAACAAGAGTTGACCCCCTACTTACGTTTTTTGTTATATAAAGACAGCACCCAATTGTTTGGTAAAAAACAAGTGAAAACACCTATAAAAAAATTAGCACAAATGATACCTGATTCCGTTGCTAGAGGTGTGAATGAAGCTGCGGGCTATCAATTGGCTACCATTGATAATAATTTTAAAATGCTGGGACAAATTTATACTGATAATAAAAATGCAGTAGCCATACACAGTATTGAATGGCATCGAAAATTTACCTTATCGATTGCTTGTTTGGTATTATTTTTAATTGGTGCGCCACTTGGATCCATCATTCGAAAAGGAGGATTGGGGACGCCTATGATTTCAGCGATTATATTTTTCGTTTTCTTTTTCTTATTCAACAATTTTGGTGAAAAATTGGCCAAATCGGGACAATGGTCCGTGTTTAATGGGATGTGGTTGTCCTCCATGATTTTACTCCCTATTGGTTTATTTTTAATTTATAAGGCCATGCGTGATTCTCAGTTATTTAACCAGGAATTTTACTACCGACTTTTACAACCAATTAAGGTAACTTTACAGAAGTACTTTAAAAAATAAATCATGTCAAATTCAAACCTAAATCGTCGCCAGTTTATTCAAACATCTGGCAAAGCGGGTATGGCTATTGCGGCTATGCCAATTTTTTCAACTATAGCAACAAATAATTTGGATATAACGGTCTATCAGCAACACCCGTTGCCTTATGCATTTAATGCATTAGAACCATTTATTGATGCGATGACCATGGAAATTCATTACACAAAACATGCAGCAGCATATGCGACCAATTTAAAAGATGCATGTGTAGCTGAAAAAGTAGACACTACGCAATTGGCAATCACCGATTTGATAAAAAATATTTCACATTACAGTCCTAAAATGCGCAATAATGCAGGTGGTCATTATAACCATGAACTATTCTGGCAATTAATGAAGCCAGCACCCGCAACTGCGCCATCCGGAACTTTAGCGGATGCAATTACAAAAACCTTTGGCTCGTTTGACGCATTCAAAACTGCTTTTGGCGATGCAGCAAAAACAAGATTTGGAAGTGGTTGGGCTTGGTTGATTATTAAAAAAGAAGGAGGCTTAGCCATAAGTTCTACGCCTAATCAAGATAATCCGTTGATGGATATCGCTGAAGTAAAAGGTTTCCCAATATTAGGATTGGATGTTTGGGAACATGCTTATTATTTAAAATACCAAAACAAGCGTCCTGACTATATCAATAATTGGTGGAATTTGGTGAATTGGGAATTTGTACAAAAAAGATACGATGAGGCAAATCATTAATTAGTTTGTAAGCGCAACCATACATTTGTTTAATTACATTTTATCAATTTCCCATAAGTGCAAAAACCAAAACAAAATTTAAAGATTCAATTTTTTGTTACTAGTTTAAGTATCGTTTTGTTCGTACTTAAATTTGTTGCCTACTATATGACCCATTCCTTATCCGTATTGTCGGATGCCTTGGAAAGTATTGTAAATGTAATGGCAGGGTTGATTGGATTATACAGTTTATATGTAGCCTCAAAACCCAAAGACAAAGACCATCCCTATGGTCATGGTAAAGCAGAGTTTATATCTGCCGCGTTTGAAGGCAGTTTAATTATAACAGCAGGTGGAATTATTTTGTATGAGTCCATTATTACTTTTTTTGAACCAAGTACTTTACACAACCTAGACAATGGGATTTGGGTGTTGCTATCCACTGCGGTATTAAATATGGCTGCCGGATTAACTGCAAAAGCAATAGGTAAAAAAAATAATTCTTTAGCACTCACTTCTAGCGGACAACATTTATTAATAGATAGTTACACGACTTATGCAGTGGTTATTGGCATTGGGCTTGTATTATTTACAGGGTATAATGGTATTGATACTAGCATTGCTGTTGGTATGGGCTTATGGATCATCTATAATGGTTATAAAATTATTAGAGAATCACTTGCAGGTATTATGGATGAAGCAGATATGGCTTTATTGGATGCGGTTATACAAGAATTAAATTTATCTCGACATACACACTGGATTGATTTACATAATTTGAGGGTAATTAAATATGGCGCATTAATGCACATTGATTGTCATTTAACAGTGCCTTGGTATTTTAATGTGAATGAAGCACATGCCGCGGTGGATGAATTTACGAAATTGATTAAAAATAAATTTGGAGATAGTGTTGAATTTTTTGTGCATACCGATGGTTGTATGCCTTTTAGTTGTGCAATTTGTACGATTGAAAATTGCGAAAAACGAAATGCCCCATTCAAACAAAAACTAGCATGGAATAGAGAGAATATATTATCAGATTTGAAACATCAATTAATATAATTCTTGAAATAATTTTGATCAATGACTAACATTTATCAAGTAACCATTCGTCAAAAAATATTAATTAAAATTAATTCAATATGAATCCCTGGAAACAATACCAAGACCAAAACAAAGAAAGATTCTTAGAAGAACTTTTAGCCTTATTACGTATACCTAGCATCAGTGCAAAATCAGAAAACAATGGTGATATGCGCACTTGCGCAAAAGCAGTGGAAGAAGC
>JBIIRW010000023.1:0-20952 GCA_044341385.1 Sediminibacterium sp.
CACAAGGTATGGCAGGGTTTGGCGTTGCATTAGCATTACCTTTTACTTTATTCGCAATATTTCCACAATGGTTACAAAGCTTACCTAAATCAGGTGGTTGGTTGGATACCGTAAAAAAGATATTGGCATTTTTGGAATTAGCATTGGCTTTTAAGTTTTTATCCAATGCGGATTTGGTAGAACATTGGGGACTATTAAAACGTGAAGTTTTTTTAGGAATTTGGGCGGTGATAAGTATAGGATTGGCACTTTATTTATTAGGCATCTTATTATTACCACATGATGTAAAGGGCGCAAAAATTGCAGTGACTAGAAAACTGTTAGCACTCGGGGCTTTTGTTTTTGCAGGCTTTTTATTGGTAGGTATTGCACCTCAAAATGCAAAGTACCTTAATTTTTTAAGTGGATTTCCACCTCCAACGCACTATAGTTTATTTCAGCATGAAAAGGGTAAGCATGGATTACAAGCCAATGTGATGAATGATTATGCGCAAGCAGTCTTATTATCAAAACAGCAAAACAAACCAATATTGATTGACTTTACCGGATGGGCTTGTGTGAACTGCCGTAAAATGGAGGAGAATGTTTGGACCGATCCAGCAGTGATGTCATACATACAAAATAATTTTATTTTGGTTTCCTTATATGTGGATGATAAAGCCATGTTGCCAATAGATAAAAGATTCACATATACGAGCAAGTCAGGACAGGCCAAGGATATTAATAGTGTCGGTGATTTGTGGGCAACATTCCAAGCAGAAAACTTTAGTCAGGTCACACAACCTTTATATGTAGTAATAAGTCCGGATGAAAAATTATTATCCAATCCAGTGGGCTATACGCCCAATGCTAGCGAGTATTTAGCTTGGTTGCAATGTAGCGCGGATAAGAGCAAGTAATTAAAGGAAAGAGAGTGAATTACATGCGTCTTTAGTTTTTTAAAAAGATGCATGTAAAGAAGCAAAAAAGCTCCAATCGGCGCTTTTTTAATAAAATCATAAGAGGATTAAATATATTGCTATTATATTTTCTTAATAGCAATATATTTATAGGCTCATGCCACGTTCGTTCATCATCTTTCTAAGATTGATTAAACCATAACGCATTCTTCCTAAAGCGGTATTGATGCTGCAGTTGGTCATTTGCGCTATTTCCTTAAAGCTCAAATTGGCGTAATGTCTTAAAACAATAATTTCTCTTTGTTCTTCAGGAAGTAAGTCCACCAATTCTTGAATATTTTTATGTGTTTGACTACGCGTCATTTTGTAATCTGCGGCATGATCTGAAAATTTAATCACTTCAAATATATCCTGATCGTCGCTTGTTTTAATCGTTGGTGTACGTTTTACTTTTCTAAAATGATCGATACAAAAATTGTGAGAAATCCGCAAAGCCCAAGGTAAAAACTTACCTTCTTCTGCGTATTTTTTTTGTTTGATGTTGTCGATAATTTTAATAAAAATTTCCTGAATCAAATCCTCCGCTAAATAACTGTCTTTCACCATAAATAAAATGGTGTTATAAATTTTTTCTTGGTAACGGTCAATTAAAGTGTCAAAGGCGCGGGTATTTCCTTGTTGAAAGGACGCAATTAATTCATAGTCGCTTAAGAGTACAGTTTTGTTCATGCCTTGTTTTTTATAGTAGTTCGATAGGTTAGTATTGGAAAATTACTCGCAAAATGGGTTGAAATTCCATTTGTGGAAAACAAGAAAATCGCTTAAAAGCTATCCACATTTTTAGTGGGAAAAGAAACTATCAAATCCTTGAACCAATTGCCTAGGATTGTGTTAACTTGCTATATGCTGGAGACTAAAAAAGCGAAAAAAGCCCCATTGGCAAGTAATGACATACAAGTTGTGGGTGCAAGGGTGCATAATCTAAAAAATGTAAACGCTTTATTCCCGCGGAACCAATTTATTGTGGTTACAGGGGTCTCAGGCAGCGGTAAATCATCTTTAACCATTGATACCTTATTTGCGGAGGGGCAAAGACGCTATGCGGAAAGTCTTTCCTCCTATGCAAGGCAGTTTATGTCCCGCATGGGCAAGCCAGATGTGGATTATATCAAAGGTTTGTGTCCAGCCATCGCTATTGAGCAAAAAGTGGTAACACGTACCCCGCGAAGTACAGTGGGGAGCATGACTGAAATTTATGATTACCTCCGTGTATTTTATGCGCGCGTAGGTAAAACCATCTCACCCATCAGTGGACAGGAAGTAAAAAAGCAGGATGTGCAGGATGTGTTGGATTTTATACAAAAAGGGAAGGCCGGTGACAAAATGGTCATTATTGTTCCATTCAAACAACAAGCGAAACGAGATATTCAGGAAGAGTTAAATATATTATTACAAAAAGGCTTCGCCCGTATTTACTTAAGGGCAGGTGGTGCATCTGTCAATAATAAAAAAGCGAAAGCTGCGGAATCTACATCGACCATTCTAAGAATTGAAGATGCATTAGGGATGACCAAGACGGAAATCACCAAATTGGTAAAGGCACATGATGTATATGTTTTAATAGACAGGGTGGTTGTAAAAGATTTTGATGAGGATGATATTCACAGAATCAGTGATTCTATTGGAACTGCTTTTTACGAAGGAGAAGGCTTATTATGGGTGGAGCAAAATGATACTATCTTAAAAACATTCAATAATAAATTCACATTGGATGGTATTGAATTTGATGAACCCAGTCCTAATTTATTTTCATTCAATAATCCTTATGGGGCATGTCCTACCTGCGAAGGCTATAGTCAGGTATTAGGAATTGATGAAAATTTAGTCATCCCCAATCCAAACTTATCGGTGTATGATGGTGGAGTGGCACCTTGGAAAGGAGAAAAATTAGTTTGGTGGAAGGATCAGTTTGTGAAAGAAGCTGGAAAGGCTGGATTCCCCATCCATCAACCGATTAATAAATTAACCAAAACGCAGGAAACCCAATTATGGAAAGGGATTGGTAAAGCGTTAGGGATTGATGCTTTTTTTGAAGATGTAAAAGCACATTTGTATAAAGTGCAATTTAGGGTGATGTTAAGTAGGTATCGAGGCCGAACCAATTGTTCCGATTGTGAAGGATACCGTGTCCGCAAGGAAGCATTATATGTAAAAATAGGAGGTAAGCATATTGGAGAATTGTGTGCGATGCCAGTAAGAGATTTACAAATTTGGTTTACGGATTTAAAATTATCTGCGCATGATAATCAAGTAGCCAAAAGATTATTAATAGAACTTGAACAGCGCATACAAACTTTAATGGATGTAGGCTTGGGTTATTTAACCTTATCACGTTTGGCAAATAGTTTGAGTGGGGGCGAAAGTCAAAGAATACAATTAACCAGATGTTTGGGAAGTAATTTAACGAACTCCTTGTATATTTTAGATGAACCAAGTATTGGATTGCATTCAAGGGATACAGAAAGGTTAATTAAAGTTTTACAAAACCTAAGAGATTTAGGAAACACGGTGGTGGTGGTGGAGCATGATGAACAAATTATGCGTCATGCAGATTATATTATTGACATGGGGCCGTTAGCTGCGCATCAGGGTGGGGAGATAGTTGCAGCAGGTAATGCAGCAGCATTGATCAAAGATAAAAACAGTTTGACCGGTAAATATTTAAGCGGTGTATTATCTATACCTATTCCAGATAAAACAAGAGTGCCAAAACACTTTATAAAAATTGAAGGGGCTTATTTACATAATTTAAAAACCATTGATGTGCAATTCCCATTGCATAGTTTATGTGTGGTAAGCGGGGTAAGTGGTAGCGGAAAAACAACATTGGTTAAACAGGTTTTATACAATGCTTTATTAAAAGCCAAACAATTACCAACTGAAATTGTGGGTGGATATAATGCCATCAGTGGTGATTTGCATTTGATAGATCAAATTGAAATGGTCGATCAAAATCCTATTGGTAAATCATCTCGCAGCAATCCGGTGACTTATATTAAAGCGTATGATGCCATAAGAGATTTATATTCCAAACAAGCGCTATCAAAAATCAGAGGCTTTTTACCTAAGCACTTTTCATTCAATGTGGATGGCGGCAGATGTGATACCTGTAAGGGCGAAGGGGAGCAATTGGTAGAAATGCAGTTTTTAGCAGACGTGCATTTAACCTGTGAGGATTGCAATGGAAAAAGATTTAAGGAAGCAGTGTTGGAAGTGCAGTATAAGGGAAAAAATATTTATGAAGTATTGGAGATGAGCGTGGATGAAGCCATTGCATTTTTTAGTGAAGAAAAAAATATTGTATTTGCCATAAGTCCATTACAAGAAGTAGGATTGGGTTATGTTAAGCTGGGACAAAGTAGTAGTACCTTAAGTGGTGGAGAAGCGCAACGCGTAAAACTAGCCAGCTTTTTAGGCAAAGGAAAAGCAAGCAATAAAATGTTATTCATTTTTGATGAACCAACCACAGGTTTACATTTTCATGATATCCATAAATTATTAAAAGCATTTAATGCTTTAATTGAGCAAGGACATTCACTCATCGTAGTGGAGCACAATACCGATGTAATTAAAGTGGCGGACTGGGTGATTGATATGGGTCCAGAAGCAGGCGTGGATGGCGGAACCGTTGTTTATGCCGGAATCCCCAAAGGATTATCCAAATGCAAGGCCTCCCAAACTGGGAAGTACTTAGACTAGATTCTATGTAACTTATTTAAAATCAAGTTGTTATGTAAAATGAAGTAGCTACATTTAAATTTCTTGTGTTATTTTTGTTGTAACTAAAAAATAGTTGCAATTTTGTATGACAAAGAAAAACAAACTACTAGAAAGGTTCTTAAGTGTTCCTAAGGATTTCACTTATGATGAATTGAAAACATTGTTACGAAGTTTAGGATATGAAGAAAGTAATCTTGGAAAAACTTCTGGATCAAGGGTTGAATTTTATAATGAAATCAATTACCATAAATTCAAAATCCATAAACCGCATCCAGGAAAAATTGTAAAACACTTTTATTTAAAAATAATTATTGAGGATTTAAAATCATTTGAAATTATATGAAAAACACATTAAGCTATAAAGGATTTCTGGGATCAGTAAGTTATAGTGATGAAGACCAGGTCTTATTTGGAAAAATTGAAGGCATTTATGAAACTATTATGTATGAGGGTACTTCAGTTACAGAAATAAAAGAGATGTTTAAAGAGGCCGTAAATGAATATATTGAGTCTTGTAAGCATTTCAAGAAGCCTTTGTTAAAAAGTTTTAAGGGATCTTTTAATGTACGCGTAAAACCAGAAATGCATAAAAAGGCAGCAATGCTTGCAATCATGAAAGGCATTAGTCTAAATCAATTGGTGCAAAATGCAATAGAGAAGGAGCTAGAGGCGGCTTAAATCAACCTACCTTAATCGATCAGTGCTTTTCACCAACTTTTCGTCTTGGTAAATTTTGATCATTGCTAGTATTTGAAATACTGGGATGATAAATAATGCGATAGATGGAAGGGTGAAGCCACCGCCAGGATTCGCCACTACAGTCGTATAAATAAAATAGCCAATTAAAATAGAGAGTAAGAAATTTACAAGTACCACTTTTAATTGCAGCATACGATTGCCATATAAAAAAATGGTGATGAATGATAAGCAAGCACTAAACGCCAATGATATAAGGGTACTATATTGTGCACTGCCATTAATTTCTAATGCAAATGGCGTTGGGGTATAGTAAAAAGGGAAGCGCAATACTGAAAAAGCAGCTGCGCTTGCTAGCAATAACCAAATGGATTGTATTCTTTGTATCATAGTATAAAGTTAAACTATTTCAAATAAAAAAACCTCCGGGTAAGGGAGGTTCTTTTTATAATGATCAAGGTCATATTATCCTAGTTCGGGATACAAAACAAACTGCTCCATGAACTTATTCACCTCTTTCTTCGTGTTTGCTAGTACTGTTTCGTTATCAGCATTCATTAAAGCGGTGTCTATAGATTCAACTACAAATGGAATATGTGTTTCAGTCATGCCACGTGTGGTAATAGCAGCAACACCAAAACGGATACCTGATGTTACAAATGCAGATTTGTCATCGTAAGGCACCATATTTTTATTCGCAGTAATATCGGCATGTCCTAAAACTTGTTCTGCCTTTTTACCACTAATATTTTTATTACGTAAGTCAATTAACATTAAGTGATTATCAGTACCACCACTGATAATTTCATATCCTTTCGCAACAAATGCTGCAGCCATCGCTTGTGCATTTTTTTGTACTTGCTTTGCGTAAACTGAGAATTCATCGGATAAAATTTCACCAAAGGCAATAGCTTTAGCTGCAATCACATGCTCCAATGGTCCACCTTGTGTTCCAGGGAAAACAGCCATATCAATCACGTTTGACCACAATCTTAAATTTCCTTTTACATCTTTTAATCCTAAAGTATTCTCACCATCTTTCGCCATCATAATTACACCACCACGAGGTCCACGTAATGTTTTGTGGGTAGTAGAGGTTACAAAATGACAATGATTAAATGGAGAACTTAATAATCCTTTTGCTATTAAGCCCGCTGGGTGTGCAATATCAGCTAATACAAATGCACCTACTTCGTCTGCTACTTTTCTGATTCTTGCATAGTCAATATCACGGCTGTATGCACTTGCACCACAAATGATTAATTTAGGTTTATGTGTTCTTGCTTGGCTTTCTAAGGTATCATAGTCAATCAAGCCAGTTTCTTTCACCACACCATAAAAATGTGGGGTATATGTTTTACCTGAAAAGTTTACACTACTTCCATGTGTTAAGTGACCACCCATACTTAGGTCCAAACCAAGGATGCCATCACCTGGTTGTAAAAATGCTAACATTAAAGCAGCATTTGCTTGTGCACCACTATGTGGTTGTACATTGGCATATTCCAATCCAAATATTTCCTTTAAACGATCTATAGCTAAAGTCTCTGTTTTATCTACAATTTCACAACCGCCATAATAGCGACGACCAGGATATCCTTCGGCATATTTATTGGTCATCACACCACCCATTGCTTGCATTACTTGTAAGCTGGTAAAGTTTTCAGATGCGATTAATTCTATGCCTCTTCTTTGGCGTTGTAATTCTTGATTGATGATGTCAAAAACTAGGGTATCTCTTTGCATATTTCTTTATTTATAGTGTGCTATTTTGCAAAATTAATTCATTATAACCCCTACGCAAAGCTTTCTTTCAACAGTTAGCGTCCTAATATCCACATTTTCAACAAGTTTTATTGTATTTGGCTATTTGGGTGCCCAAATTGCGTCATTACTAACAGTTATTTGCTACTTTTATCACCCCCTAAAATCCAAACAATGAAGGCGATTATTCCAGTGGCAGGTGCAGGTGCAAAATTACGCCCACATACCTATACGCAACCCAAAGCGCTCATTCCGATTGCAGGTAAAACCATACTTAGCTTTATTGTTGATCAATTAAGGGAAGCGGGGATTAAAGAATTTATTTTTATCGTTGGTTACTTGGGGGAGAAAATTCAGGATTATGTACAAGCCACTTATCCGAATTTAAATACCCATTTTGTTTATCAAAATGATCGTCAAGGAACGGCGCATGCCATTGAATTAACCAAGGCCATTGTGAATAATGATGAAGTGTTTATTGCTTTGGGTGATACTATTTGCGAATTTGATATTAAGGAAGTAATGGAAAGCCCGATAAGCATGTTGGGTGTAAAAAAAGTAGATGACCCCCGTCAATTTGGGGTTGCTGAAATAAACGAAGATGGCTTTATTGATCATGCTGTAGAAAAGCCTGCAATTCCAAAAAGTAATAACGCCTTGGTTGGTTTGTATAAGATCAAAGAATCCGAAATTTTGTTTGAATGCTTTCAACAATTGTTTAATGATAATATTAAATCTCAGGGAGAATATAATTTAACGGATGCTTTGGAGTGCATGATTAAAAAAGGAGTGCAGTTTAAATCCTTTAAAGTAAAGCATTGGTATGATTGCGGTAAAAAAGAATCCTTATTAGAAACCAATGCAGTATTGCTGAAAAAATCGGGTGGGATTTCAGTAAACCCAAACTTATATACCAATAGTATCATCATTCCACCAGTAAGTATTGCGGATGATTGTGTAATTGAAAATTCCATCATTGGGCCACATGTTACTATTGGCAATAATACCAATATCAAAAGCTCCATTGTACGCGATAGTATTATTGGCTCCTATACCACACTAGATGAAGTGGTTTTAGATAATTCATTGATTGGGAGTGACGCGTCAGTAAAAGGGTTAAGCCGAAGCTTGAACATTGGAGACAATACGGAAATTGACTTTGGATAATCATTTCTAATCTCTGCTTTACCCCGGCCGTTTAAATAGCAGCTTACCTATAATTTTAATTTAAAATTATGCGTCCTTATGCAAATGCATGGAGTTGGCTTGCGCTACACAAGTCATTACAACATCATTGATACAAACATGTTTGGGAACATTGGCTACATACCAGGCAGTATCCGCAACATCTTCGGCTTTTAATGGTTCATAGCCAGCATATACTGCTGCAGCTTTATTCGCATCGCCTTTAAAACGAACCAATGAAAAATCGGTTTCAACTGCACCAGGATGAATCACCGAAACTTTAATTTTATAAGCCAACAAATCAATTCTTTGTGCTTTGCTAATTGCATCCACTGCATGTTTAGATGCGCAATAAACATTACCATCCTTATATACTTCCTTACCCGCTGTACTTCCAATATTTATGATATGCCCTTGTTGTTTTATTAAATATGGTAATACCGCTTTTGAAGTATAAAGTAAACCTTTTACATTGGTATCAATCATGGTTTCCCAGTCTTCTATATTCGCATCCAGGAATGAGTCACGTCCTAGTGCAAGACCAGCGTTGTTGACTAAAATGTCAACCGCTTGCCATGCTGCAGGCAAATTATTTAATTGCGCAAAAACCGCTTCCTTATCCTGTACATCAAATACTAAGCTTAAAGTTTTTACACCGTATTTTTTTTCAATAGCCGTAGCCACTTCCGCTAACTTTTCCTTGCGACGTGCTGTTAAAATTAAATTCCAACCACCAGCTGCAAATTTTTCAGCAATAGCTTTGCCAAATCCTGAACTTGCGCCTGTGATTAATATTATTTTTGACATGGTATACGGTTGAGATTATTAATTTTTATGTTGTATGTTATTTTGCCCTCTTTGAATAAGGCGATAGTTTAAAATTAATGCTATTGCGATTAATGTAAATACTTCAATTGAAAAATGTTGCGGTAGCCAGTAGCTAGCAATAACTAATCCTACAACTGCACCTAAAAATACTTTACCAATATGACTAATCCATTCATTTTTTATAAAGTAAGCAATTAAACCTATAATATATAAGGGGTGCATCCACATGATATTAAAGTTATTAAAGCATGCGGTATGGTTGGATACAAAACTCATGTAAAAAATTAAACTACCGCCTAGTGTGAATGCAAGTAATAAAATAACATCCGTGACACTAGCAATCACACGCACAGACTTATTATTAAAGATCAAGCTAAGTGCATACAAAGCTAAAAATCCGATTAAGATAAATAACGGGCTATTATCTTTTGTATTTGGTTTAGTTGCAGCAGTTTCATTGTTAAAATTAGAGACATTGGTTGATCGCACTAATTTTTTAATACCTGCTATTTGATCAAAAAGTAAATCAGGTAAAAATGCTGCTTGTTGATCGGTTGGTTTTTGATCCGAAAAAGAACCGAGTAATAAATCAATACCTAGGCCAATCCAAGGAATACCTTTTTGATAAGGCGCTAAAACAACTTTCTCCCTAAATGATTTTTCCTGACTTCGAGTGGGAACGTAATGTGAAAAATTAAACAGCCCATCTTTTACGCGTGTGGTACAATTGTCTGTGATGAAATTATATAAATAGTATTTATTTTTTCCAATCATATTTTTTTTCAATCCCTGATACCATCTTATTTTTTCAGTTGCAGATAAATCAAGGACCTGCTCTTTTATATTTCTTTTTTCATATTGGTACTGCGCATAAAAATCGGCATAGTAATTTGCGGATATAAAATATTCCAAACTTCCTTTTACAAATTTTGATATAAAGAAGGGTGTTTCAAAATCAAATGTGCCGTAGTTGAAAACATAGTCGCTTCCTTGAACACTGTCAATCACACGAATGGCGGTGTGTCCCCATGCGGTATAAATATCCTCACCTGCATCACAGGTAAGTATACTAATTTGTAAACGAGGTGTGTCGTTTGCTTGTGCTTTTGAATTATTGGCGATTAAAAAACTTGATCCAATAAGCAAACAAATAAATAAATATTTCTTCAACATTGAATTTTGCTTTTAAAAGGTGTTTGCGTATTTGCTTGGAGCGTTTACGCAAAGATGATTTTCAAAAATTATTTGCGGCTATAATTAGGCGCTTCTCTTGTTACTTCAACATCATGTGCATGGCTTTCTCTCATACCTGCATTCGTGATTTGAACAAAAGTGGCATTTTGTAAATCCTTCACTGTTTTAGCACCACAGTAGCCCATACCCGCTTTTAGGCCACCAACAAATTGATATACTATTTCATGTAAATTTCCTTTGTAAGCAACGCGACCTTCAATTCCTTCTGGTACAAACTTTTTGCTGTCGGATTCATTTTCTTGAAAATATCGATCTCCACTTCCTTGACTCATGGCACCAATACTTCCCATGCCTCTATAGCCTTTGAACTTTCTTCCTTCGTAAATAATAGTTTCACCAGGACTTTCTTCCGTCCCTGCAAAAATGCTACCCATCATTATGCAGTTCGCGCCAGCGGCTAAAGCTTTAACCATATCACCCGTATAACGAATACCGCCATCTGCAATGATGGGGATGTTTTTACCTTTCAATGCCCTTGCTGCTTCCATAATAGCAGTTAATTGCGGAACACCTGCACCTGCTACGATACGCGTAGTACAAATAGATCCTGGACCGATACCCACTTTAACAGCGTCGGCTCCCGCATTGGCCAAGGCCAATGCGCCACTAGCAGTAGCTACATTACCAGCAATGACTGGTAAATTCTTATATGTTTTTTTCAATAATTTAAGTGCTTCTATAACACCTTTGCTATGACCATGTGCGCTATCTAATGAAACAATATCAACGCCCACACTTTGAAGTGCTGCAGCGCGGTCTAATAAATCTTTGGTGATACCTAAAGCAGCACCTACTAATAAACGGCCAATTTTATCTTTCACTGCATTTGGGAATGCACTTAGTTGTAAAATATCACGGTAAGTAATTAATCCTATTAATTTTCCTTGTTTATTTACAACAGGTAATTTTTCAATTTTATATTGGCGTAAAATTTTCTCTGCTTTTTTTAAATCAGTTCCTTCAGGAGCGATGACTAAATTTTCTTTGGTCATTACTTCGCTTACTTTACGTTTGCGATCGGTCTCGAATCTTAAATCACGATTGGTTAAAATACCCACCAACTTATTTGTTTTGTCAACAATTGGAATACCCCCAATTTTATTTTCCTTCATCAATTTTAAAGCATCTCCAATTGTTGCAGTTACTTCGAGTGTAATGGGATCTACAATCATGCCACTTTCGCTACGTTTTACTTTACGCACCTGTTCAGCCTGCCTTTCAATACTCATGTTTTTGTGCAAAATGCCAATGCCGCCTTCACGCGCAAGTGCAATTGCTAAATTGGCTTCGGTAACGGTATCCATTGCCGAGGACAAAATTGGAACATGTAATTGAATGTTTTTAGTAAGATGTGCGTGAATGATTACCTCTGAAGGTAAAATTTCAGAATACGCGGGCATTAACAATACGTCGTCAAAAGTTAAGCCTTTACCAAAAATACGGGAGTTGTTTGTAGAATTTCTTGTTGCCATAGGCAAAGATAGGACCTTGAGGCATTTAGACAAAATCCTTTTTTTTGCCTGATTTACAGTCGAATATAAAGGTTGCCAGCTTGCTTAAATACAAAATCTTGCATTTCTAACATAAATAAGTGGGTGGCGAAAGCACCTGGTGCGATCCTTAATTGCCGGATAATGTCGTCCGGATGAATAGGTCCTTGACGTTCAACAATTTCTAAAATGGACAAAGCATCAGGTTCCAGTACTAGGGTTAGTTGTGGATTTTTGGGGTCAATCCTGTTGGGGTTCATTTCGGGCAGTGCCCATTTCATGGTTTCTAAAAAGTCAATACTGTCATAATACATTTGTGCATTATTGGATTTAATCAACAACAAGCAGCCCTTACTTTTAGGATCCTGTATTTTACCAGGTATCGCAAAAACATTTCGGTTGTAATCAAAAGCAAGCTTTGCAGTAATCATACTTCCGCCTTGTATATCAGATTCCACAACAATCGTGACATCACTCATGCCAGCTACAATTCTATTTCGTTTTGGAAAAAAATAGGGTAGTGGAATGGACCCTTTTTTATTTTCGGTAATAAGTCCACCTTGTTCAAGCATTTCAATGGCAAGACGGCGATGTTGTTTTGGATAAATTTGATCCAATCCATGTGCGAGCACGCCCCAGGTAGGAATTTTTTTATTCAATGCATTTTTATGTGCAATTCCATCGATACCCAATGCCATACCACTGATGATGCCAATGTTTAAATGTGCAAGCCCTTCGGTTATTTCATGAATGACGTTATTAACTTGTACGGTGTGTTGCCTAGTGCCAACTATGCTCACCAAATGTTTTTTATTAAAATCCATTTTGCCTTTGACATAGATAACTGTTGGCGCATCTTCGCAATGCACTAACCGATTGGGGTAGTCCGCATCAAAAATGCAGGTAGCATGTATATCATGTTTTTGGATAAATACCAATTCGCTTTCTGTTTCCTCCCATGGCCAATCATTTAGTAATATTTTTTTAAAATCATCATTTACATCTTTAAAGGGGATATGCAAATTAAATCGTTCCTTGTAAATTGTTTCAGCTGAATTATAATGGGCTAAAAGTAATTTTCGTTGCTTATCGTTAAGCCCAATAATTTTACTAAATGCAATGCTATATAATAAATGATTTGACATAGGGCGAATATCCCTATACTACTATAGCAAACTTCGCGTATTAATACGCTATTTTGGTAAAGAAATAGTAAAACTAGTGCGCCTGTTTTGTTGGCGACCCTGTTCTGTATCATTGCTAGCAATGGGTTTGGTATCGCCATAACCAATGGTGGTAATCCGTTGCGCTTGTATTTTATGATCCATCAAAAATTGGGCGATTGATTTAGCGCGATTCAGGGATAGTATTTTATTTTTATTCGCATCACCCGTATTATCTGTATGTCCTTCAATTAAAATAGTTGCAGTTGGTTGCGCTATTAAGTAAGCGGCTAATTCATTTAATTCTTTTTCGGATCCTGCTAATAAAGTTGCAGCATTTGTTGCAAACAAAACATTTGTGAATGTTTGTGTAAATTGTTTTTTGATCGCGTTTAAATAAAATTCCTGATTGCTGGTATTGTCATTGTCAAATGAAGTGCTTGTAATTGTTCTATTAGCTTCATCATAAAATGAGCTAGTTATTGAAATGCCTACACTATCCAAATAAGGAAGTGCAAAAATAAATTGTCCATTGCTGTCTACTTCAATTTTTGTAAAACTAGATTGATCGGCAGGATCAACTAAATTTACCATTGCCGAAATTGCCTTTTTTGAATTTGCATCTTTTATCACGCCTTTTAAGAAAAACTTTTTATTCGCCCTGGTGGCTTTTGATAAAGTAACTTTATAAATATCCAATCCACCTCGGCTATCCGATCTGTCACTTGCTATATATGCATCCATGCCATTGCTTGCCACAGCAATACTGCCTTCATTATCAAAAGTATTAATTGGGTAGCCCAAGTTTAAAGGTGTGGTCCAATTGCCATCTATTTTTTGGTGTGCAACAAAAAAATCAGCACCACCATAACCAGGCCAGCCCGTTGATGAAAAATACAAACTATTATTGTCGGCATGAATGAAGGGCGTTTGCTCATCACCAGAGGTGTTTATTTGAGGGCCCAGATTTATGGCTTCCTCCCAACCCCCTTTTTCATTTTTGAACGCTACATACAAATCAATACCTCCCAGTCCACCTGGACGGTTACTGCTAAAATACAATGCATTGCCATCAGGTGAAATACTGGGTGCACTATCCCAATAATCAGTGTTCACATTACGCCCTAAATTTTTTGCAGTACTCCAATGATTGCCCGCTTTTGTTGATTTATATATGTCATATCTACCATAACCTTGCTCAGGATAGTCAGCGGCAAAATACAAAGTTTGCATGTCAGGTAAAAAGCTCACACTTCCTTTTTTGTCGGCAAAATTGATGGAGTCCTCCAATAATTTGGCTTTGGTAAAACCATTGTTGGTTAAAGTGCTTGTATAAAAATCTTCCCTGCGAATATTTAATTTCCGCATAAAAAATAACACACTGTCCTTTATTGAAAAATAGGGAAAATATTCAGGCGCTGCAGTATTAATACTGTCTCCTAAATTATGAATGCTAATTTCTTCATTGGAAGGATGTGCTATTGCATAATTACAAATCGTTAAAAAGTTAAGCGCCTTCCCTTTCAAATCAGCAGTCATTTTTTCATTATTCAAATTCCCTAGGATCAATTCTTTTGCTTTCGCATAATCTCCCATACTCGCATAAGCTGCGGCTTGTTTTATAAAGTAGGGGAAACTCACCATAGCATCAAGTTGCAGCGCCTTATTGAATAAGGGTATTGCTGCAGTATATTTTTTTAAGTCCAAGTTTATTTGAAACAAAGTTAAAATTGGATCAATAAAATTGGGATCCGTTTGCATGCTCTTCTCCAACAATGGAATACATTTTTCATATTGTTGTTCATCAAAAGACACTAATGCTTTTTGGTATAATTTTTCAGCAGCTGAACGATTATTTTGCGCGTGCGATGGATTGTAATTCAAACATGAAAACAATATTAGTAAGTAAAACACAAAATGCGTTTTTCTATGATTCATAATCCATCAAATTGGGTACGTAAATATAATCTACTTAAGGAACTTGTATGTATTTATGCAACTGCGCACTTAATTCCCATTGCGGGTGCGCTTTAATATAATCAATGGACAAAGGGGTCATCGTATCGGCCTTATCCCATTCTGGTTGTAAGTAAAGCTTACAGTTGGGAGATACCCTTTTTTCAAAACTTTCCGCCCATTCAATGTCGGATTTATTAAATACCACCACTTTTAATTCTGATGCAGATGCCACACTTTCCTCCAAAGGAAATTTGAACTTTTTAGGTGATAAACAAATCCAATCCCATTGTCCTGATAAAGGACTTGACCCTGAAGTTTCAATATGTGTTTGAAAACCGGCCGCTTTTAATGCGGTGGTTAAAGGATTTAATGCATGTAATAAGGGTTCGCCTCCAGTAACAATGGCAATTTTACTTGGATGCGCTAAAGCTGCATTGACAATTTCATCAATACTTAATTGTGGATGTTTACTTGCATCCCAACTATCTTTAACATCACACCATACACAACCCACATCGCATCCGGCAAGTCGAATAAAAAATGCGGCTTTACCTTGATGGTATCCTTCTCCTTGTAAGGAGTAAAACATTTCCATTACTGGATAGGTGGTTGTAGTAGGCAAGCTTATTTATTTTGAGAAGCCTCGTAAGCCTTCATTGTATTTTTTAATAATCCTGCAATGGTCATCAAACCAACACCACCAGGAACAGGGGTAATAGCAGATGCTTTTGTACAAGCCTCCTCATAGTTTACATCACCTTTAATTCTAAAACCTTTTTTTGCAGTCGCATCTTCCACTCTTGTAATACCAACATCTACAATCACTGCGCCTGGCTTAATCATATCACCCGTTAAAAAATTAGGAACACCTAAAGCAGCAACAATGATATCTGCTTCCAAACAAATTTCTTTCAAGTTTTTTGTATGACTATGGCAAAGTGTAACTGTGCAATTGCCTTGAGGAATATTACTACTTAATAAAATACTCATCGGTCTTCCAACAATATTACTACGACCAATTACCACTGCATTTTTTCCTTTGGTTGGAATATCAAAATGGGCAAGCATTAATAAAATACCATAAGGAGTTGCCGGAATAAAAGTGGGTAATCCTTGTACTAATCTTCCAACATTGGCTGGATGGAATCCATCCACATCTTTCGCAGGGTTAATGGTCTCAATTACTTTTGCTTCATCAATATGTTTCGGTAGCGGCAACTGAACTAAAATTCCATCAACACTAGGATTGTCATTTAATTCAATGATTTTATCTAATAATATTTTTTCACTAACATCCACATCCAAACGAATCAAGGTTGATTCAAAACCAGTTTCCTCGCAATTTTTCACTTTGCTTGCAACATAGGTTTCACTTGCGCCATTATTACCCACTAAAATGGCTGCCAAATGAGGTGCTCTTTTCCCTTCCGTGGTAAGTGCTTGTGTTTGAGCCAATAAAGTGGCTTTTACTGCTGCCGAAGCTATTTTCCCGTCTAGTATTAACATGCCACAAATTTAGTTATTTGAATTAGAGCAGTGTAATTTTTTTTTAACATTCCATCCCCTGTATCTTTGCACTCATAAATATACCTATGGAACAAAATCCCAACCAGCCGTTAAACATTGAAATTACCGAGGAAATTGCAGAGGGCAGTTATGCAAATTTGGCAATAATTACACACAGCAATGCTGAATTTGTGATTGACTTTGTAAATGTGATGCCAGGAACCCCTAAAAGTAAAGTAAAGTCGAGGGTAATTTTAACGCCAATGCATGCCAAAAGATTCATGAAGGCATTGGTTGAAAATGTAGAAAGATACGAAGAGGCCAATGGTGCAATTGGAGATATGTTACCTGTTGAAATACCTATGAATTTTGGGGGTCCTACTGCACAAGCATAATTGAATTACCAATTCAAGCTTTGTTCGGCATAACTATAATATCCTTCGGTACTCACAATGAGGTGATCAATTAATTTGATATCAAAATAGGCTGCGCCTTTTTTAATTTTTTCTGTTAATATATCGTCCATATTACTTGGTTTTAATTGACCACTGGGATGGTTGTGGCAAATGATGAACCCAGTGGCTTCATGGCTTAGGGCTAGCTTGAATATTATTCTGGGATCGGCCACCGTTCCAGTGATGCCGCCTTCACTTAAAATTTCCTCATGGATTACTTTGTTGGCTTGGTTTAATAATAGCACCATAAATAATTCCCTGCTTTCAAACTGAAGCAAATATTTTAAATGATCAGCAACATCCTTACTTTGTCGAATATTTTTTTTGTCAATGCTATTATACATGCGACGTGAACCAAGTTCAATCGCGGCAAGTATGCGAATGGCTTTTATTTTTCCAATCCCTTTAATCTTCAAACCTAAAATATCCGCTACAGATAATTTTGAAAATTTTTGCAAATTATTTTGCGCCGCATTCAATAATGACCTTGCTAATTCAACTGCGTTTTGATGTATGGTGCCATGCTGAAGTATAATGGCGAGCAGTTCCACATCGCTTAAATTTTTAGCGCCTTTTTTGTACATTTTGTAAATGGGTTGGTCCTCGTTGGCCCAGGACTTAATATTGTTCATGACTTGCATACTAATTTTTTTTAAATCTAGCGCTTGGAACAACATAAAAAAATGGTATAAATACTTAAAAAGAATAGCGATTATGTGCATAAGTCATTGATTTGTTGAAAAGTACCCCACTATTTATTTATAATTTGTAAACGATAATTATAACTTTGGCCCATATCCCAAACACATGAATCCTTCTGTTAAAATATTTGCCGGAACTGGCTCTCAAGCCCTTGCTGAAAAAATTGCACAACGCTTTGGAGCACCCATTGGAAAAATCAATATCCAAAAATTTAGCGATGGTGAGTTTCAGCCTATTTTTTTAGAAAGTATCCGTGGTGATTATGTTTTTTTAGTTCAAAGCACATATGCGCCTACTGAAAACATCATGGAATTATTGATGATGATTGATGCGGCGAAA
This sequence comes from Sediminibacterium sp., assembly GCA_044341385.1. Taxonomy (GTDB): domain Bacteria; phylum Bacteroidota; class Bacteroidia; order Chitinophagales; family Chitinophagaceae; genus Sediminibacterium. The sequence goes on from JBIIRW010000023.1 coordinate 18,021, forward strand.
AGAGCAAGTGCTTATAAAATAATTGCAGTAGTCCCTTATTATGGTTTTGCAAGACAGGATCGTAAGGACAAACCAAGGGTTGCGATAGGGGCAAAATTAATTGCAACATTATTAGAAGCAGCTGGTGCCCACCGTGTGATTACGATGGATTTACATGCGGCACAAATACAAGGATTTTTTGATGTTCCAGTGGATCACTTAGATAGTTCAGCAATTTTTATTCCTTATATCGAGCAATTAAAGTTGGAGAATTTAACCTTTGCAGCACCGGATGTAGGAAGTACCAATCGCGTGCGTGAGGTAGCTAATTATTTCAATGCTGAAATGGTGATTTGTGATAAACATCGCAAACGTGCCAATGAAATTGCAAGCATGGTGGTCATTGGGGATGTAACAGGAAAAGACATTGTTATAGTAGATGATATTTGCGATACAGGGGGTACTTTAGTAAAGGCCGCAGCTTTATTAAAGGAAAAAGGGGCCAGGTCAGTTAGAGCTATGATTACCCATCCTGTATTAAGCGGCAAAGCCTACGAAAACATTGAAAATAGCGTGCTAGAGGAATTGGTGGTTTGCGATACCATTCCATTAGCCCATCCGTCTGCTAAAATTAAAGTTGTAACCGTTGCTGATTTATTTGCAATAGCTATCCGTAATGCCTATGAAAATAAGAGCATAACTAGCTTATTTGTTCACTCCCAATTAAAGGCAAGGGGTTAATAATCAATTACTTATCAAATAAAGGTAAATAGTAAGGAGAGACTTTGGTTTCTCCTTTTTTATTTCCTACCTTCGCCCTCCATTATTGAGAAAGAATAATGGGTGTAGATAGTGAAAACTATCTATCATCTTACAATAGAAAAAATTATAAAATGAAAACAATTACAATCGATGGCCACTTGAGGACCGAAAATGGCAAAAAAGTCGCCCGCCAGCTTCGCTCTCAGGACAATGTGCTAGCTGTAATTTACGGGGGTGCTACTGAAGTAAATTTTTATGCTCCAGCAAAGGCTTTTAAGTCTTTAGTGTACACAAGTGAATTCCAATTAGCAGAAGTTACTGTAGAAGGAAAAACTTACAAATGCATTTTGAAGGATTTGCAATTTGATAAGGTGACTGATGCGTTAATTCACGTTGACTTATTAGAATTAGTAAATGACAAAAAAGTGATTGCCACTTTACCATTAAAAATGGTAGGCGTATCTGTCGGTGTTAAAGCTGGTGGTAAACTAATCGTTAAAATGAAGTCATTAAAAGTAAAAGCATTACCAAAGGATTTGAGAGAATTCATTGAGTGCGATATTACTAACCTTGAATTGAATGGAAATATTCGTGTTCAGGATGTAAAAGCGCCAAATATGGAACTTTTAAATCCTCCTCGTATACCAGTTGCTTCAGTTGTTTTAACTCGTGTGTTAAAGCAAGAGGAATCTGCTGCTCCTGCTGCAGGTGCTGCTGCTCCAGCCGCTGCTGCCGTTGCGAAAAAATAGTTTCTTACAAATTAAGAATATACAAAATCCCTTCCCGTGTTTCGGGAGGGGATTTTAGTTTTAAATAAAGGACAATTTTTGCTTAAATTTGAATTTGAACGATAAAAGTAAATGTCAAAATTTTTAATCATAGGCTTAGGGAATATCGGTCCCGAATACGCGCACACTAGGCATAATATAGGCTTTGATGTCCTTGATGCTTTTGTTATAAAGCAAGGTGGCTTTTTTAAATCAGATCGTTTGGCTGATGTTGCCGAAGTTAAGTGGAAGGGTAAAACCTTTATTTGTGTAAAGCCCACCACCTTTATGAATTTAAGTGGCAAGGCTTTTAAATATTGGATGGAAAAAGAAAAAATCGAGATCGAAAATACTTTGACGATTGTTGATGACTTGGCATTACCTATTTCAAAAATTAGATTGCGTGCATCAGGATCTGATGCTGGGCATAATGGATTAAAGGATATTCAATTAACATTGGGTACTGATGCGTATCCAAAACTAAGATTTGGCATAGGTAATGATTTTAAAAAAGGGCAACAGATTGATTTTGTTTTAGGCAAATGGAATACAGCTGAAAAAAAAATCGTGGAACTAAAAATAGAAAAAAGTGTCGAAGTGATTGAGTCATTTGCTAGCATAGGATTATCCAGAACGATGACTATGGCAAACGCACTGGAGATTGTAGCTTAAAAAAAATATTTGTATGAGTATATTTTGTATTGGACGCAACTATGTTGCACATGCACAGGAGTTGGGAAATGAAGTACCTACATCACCTGTTATTTTTATGAAACCCTCTGCTTCCTTATTAGCTGAAGGAAAAAATTTCAATATTCCTTCCTTCACTAAGGACTTACATTATGAAGGTGAATTGGTTTTGCGTGTAAGTAAACAAGGAAAGAATTTAAAGGCAGTGAATGTAATTGACTATTGTGATGCGATTACTGTAGGCATTGATTTTACTGCACGTGATTTGCAAGCCAAACTAAAAGAAAAAGGATTGCCTTGGGAAAAAGCCAAAGCGTTTGATGATTCAGCTGTATTAGGGAAATGGGTACCATTAACTGCTTCAATTTTAGATCAGCCCATCCGCTTTTCATTACATAAAAATGCTGCTGTTGTTCAAGATGGCGATTCCTCATTAATGATATTTTCATTAGCCACCATATTAGAAAGCATCACCGAATACTTTACTATATACCCAGGTGACTTAATATATACAGGCACACCAGTTGGGGTGGGCCCCACCTTAAAGGGAGATGTTTTTGAGGGCTATTTTGAAGCAAATCAAGTATTTAGCATTAAAGTGAACCCTTAATTATCAAAATTTTTAACTAAATTTGCCACCCCTTAAAAGGGGTAATAACCATTCGGCGAGGTAGCTCAGTTGGTTAGAGCACAGGATTCATAACCCTGAGGTCCCGGGTTCAAATCCCGGTCTC
>JBIIRW010000088.1:0-6010 GCA_044341385.1 Sediminibacterium sp.
TGTATTTTTTGGAATCCTGGTGTGGCCCAAGCATAAGGCATTTGAAAATTAAGTTGGTGCGTTATAAACACACTCGGTACATTTTTATGATAAAAACCAAATCGATTATCTGAAATGATCAAATCAAACTGTAATTCCTTTTGCTTTTTTTGTAACCATCGATATTCATAATAAATGCTGTAAATAATTTGGGGTATTTGAAAAAAAATAGCGACAGGCAATAGGGCGCCTATTTTTGCATATTTAATTCGGTAACCGCGTAAATGCAAAAAATGTGCATTGGGCAGGGCTTCGCGTAGGATAGCTTCGTGGTATCCTTCGGTGGCGATATATATTTGATAGTTCAATTTTTCTAAAGCCTGAATTAGTGGAATACACCGAGTGGCGTGTCCTAATCCCCAATCAATGGGTGATATACAAATTTTGGCCTTATTCATAAAGCACTAATTTAGTCATTATTATACATGTATAAAATGTAAATTTGGATATGGCAAAAAGGCCTTCAACAAAGCGGTCAATGTTACCCATAAATAATCACGCATATGCGCCTACTTTCAAAAGATAAATCCATTGCACTTTATGCTGCCCTTGTATCCTTTGGTACCTATGTATTTATTTTTGGTTTCAGAAAATCATTTACGGTTTGCACTTTTGATGGACTTAGCTTTGGCCCCATTGCGTTTAAGACGGCCCTAGTCATTAGTCAAATGTTGGGTTATTTGTTAGCCAAGTTTTATGGTATTAAATTTATCTCAGGATTACAAAAAGTAAATCGCTATAAAATTATTTTTTTACTCACGGGTATTTCATGGATGGCTTGGTTGTTATTTGCCATTGTACCTGCACCTTATAATGTTATCTTTTTATTTTTAAATGGATTTCCGTTGGGTATGTTATGGGGTGTTGTTTTTTCCTATGTAGAAGGACGCAAAAGCACCGATTTTATTGGTGCTGCATTAGCCGTGAGTTTTATTTTTTCCTCCGGTTGGGTAAAGTCAGTCGGTGCTTGGTTAATGGCCCAATATCAGGTAACCGAATTTTGGGTTCCATTTTTTACTGGATTGGTATTTGTAATTCCATTAATTATATGTGTGTATGGATTAGAAAAAGTACCGCCACCTTCTGCAGAAGATGAGGCGCTCCGAACAAAGCGTATACCTATGACTGCGCTTGATCGTAAGCAATTATTAAAACAATATTTACCAGGTATTATCGCTTTTGTAGCGATTTATTTATTCGCTACTATATTCAGAGATATTCGAGATAATTTTTCGGCAGATATGTGGAAGGAAATGGGCTATGGTTCAAAGCCGGCGATCTTTACTCAAACAGAAATCCCCATCACTATTTTTATTTTAGTGATTATTGGCGCGGTTGTGTTCATTAAAAATAGTTTTAAGGCTTTAATGGTCGCACATGTTTTTATTTTGCTGGGCTTTATTTTAGCCGGTGTTTCCACCTATTATTTTACACAACAATTATTAGATCCTTTTTGGTGGATGATTTGGGTTGGCCTTGGGCTATACTTGGTATACATTCCATTTAACTCCATCTTCTTTGACCGACTGATTGCTGCATTTTCCATGAAGGGCAATGCGGGCTTCTTTATTTATGTGGCGGACGCCGTGGGTTATGTGGGAAGCGTAAGCGTTATGCTTATGAAAGAAGGCATGAGTTTACAAATAAAGTGGACCCAGTTTTTTTCACAAAGCGTGATGATACTTTCCTTTGTTGGTGTTTTTATCACACTTTACGCGATGTATTATTTTTTCTCCAAGGCCAAAACTACCCCGTTAATACAATAACGCAAACCAGTGGGTGGCGGTCCATCTTCAAACACATGTCCTAAATGTGCTTTACATTTTCCGCATTGTACTTCGGTACGTGTCATACCATGTGTATTATCGGGCGTATATATAATGGCACCCTTAGTAATAGGATCAAAAAAACTAGGCCAACCACAACCGCTATCAAACTTGGTATCACTTTTAAATAAAGGATTTCCACAAGCAACACAATGATAGGTGCCTACCTCCTTTGATGTTTCAAAGGCGCTTGAAAACGGTCGCTCAGTTCCTTTTTGTCTTGCAACAGCATAAACCTCAGGGGATAATATTTGCTTCCAAACACTATCTGGGACAACGACCTTTTCCTTATTGGTGGTAGAGTAATAAATGTTTTTAGACATGGTATTGTTTTTTGTATTGGCTTTATTGCTGGTTTGAGAACAAGCGGTTTGACTGATCAATAGTACTAAAAAAAGTAATTTATACATAGACATGATTGTAGTTACAAAAATACTAACAAGCATTCAGATAAATTGTTTAGTTTTTTGCTTTTTGTTGACCAAAATTTTAGGCGAGTTGTGTATATTTGTTGGCACCCTAATTATTTAGCATGTTCAATTTAATCTTATTCGGACCTCCCGGTAGCGGCAAGGGCACTCAAAGTGAAAACATTATTGCAGCATTTGGCTTAAAACATCTTTCTACAGGTAATTTATTAAGATCTGAAATAACGCAACAAACCCCATTGGGATTAGAAGCTAAAAACTTCATGGATCAAGGTCAATTAGTACCCGATGCGGTGGTGATTGGCATGGTGGGTAATTTCATAGATGCAAATCCAGGAGCAACCGGTTTTTTATTTGATGGCTTCCCAAGAACTGCGGCACAATGTGTTGCATTAGATGCGTTATTAAAGGAAAAGTCAAGTGAAATTAATATTGTATTGGCATTAGAAGTGGCCGAAGAGGAATTAGTAAAAAGATTATTAGGACGTGGTGCTACATCAGGTCGTAGTGATGATACCAATGAAACCGTTATTCGTGCTCGAATTCAGGAGTACCATGATAAAACTGCAGCAGTTGAAAAGTATTATGCACAGTATGATAAAGTAGTATCTATAAAAGGAGAGGGTACGGTAGAAAGCATTTATGCGGATTTGAAAAAAGAAATAGACGCAAGAATATAAATTATTGTTTAATATACGTAACAAAAAAGGAGTCACGATTAATCGTGACTCCTTTTTTTATTGCAAAGCGCTTTATGCGCTAATCCATTTTAAATATTCAAACCTCCACAAGTACTAATTACTTGACCTGTGATATAACTACTTAAATCACTTGCTAAAAATAAAGTGGTGTTGGCAATTTCTTCTGCTTTACCAAAACGACCTAATGGTATTTTTTCCAAAAAGGCTTTCCCTGCTTCCCCTTCATTTAAATAATGGGTCATATCTGTTTCCACAAATCCAGGCGCAATGGCATTACATCTAATATTACGGCTGCCTAATTCAAGCGCGATCGATTTAGTAAAGCCAATTATTCCAGCTTTACTTGCGGCATAACTACTTTGTCCTGCATTGCCACGGATACCTATAATTGAGCTCATATTAATAATGCTACCTGATTTAGCTTTCATCATAGGTCGAATAACTTGCTTGGTCATATTGAAAACACTTTTCAAATTCGTGTTCATCACGTCATCCCATTGTTCTGCAGTCATTCTTAATAATAGGTTATCCTTCGAAATGCCTGCGTTGTTGACACAAATATCAATCGCGCCAAATTCAGCAATTACTGCATTTACAAAGGTTTCACAGGCGCCAAAATCGCCCGCATTGGCTTGGTAGGCCTTTGCCTTTACGCCTAAACCGATAATTGCTGTTTCAAGTGCTGCTGCTTTTTCGGCACTGCTATCACTTACATAAGTGAATGCAATATTTGCACCTTGCTCAGCTAGTTTTAATGCAATTGCTGCGCCAATACCACGAGCGGCTCCAGTTACAATTGCTACTTTTCCTGATAATAGTTTCATGCGCTTTTTTATTTAAATAGATAACTATAAATAGTCTTATTTTCTAATATTTACAAAGATAACGGGTTTGGTGATTATAATGAAAATTGACTTATCTCTATTTACTTCTATTTGAATGATTCTCCCCACAACACAATTTCATTAGAGTAGTAATAATAAAATATTAATTCAAATTCATGTAATTTTGTGGCGAAATAATATTTTAGAAATATGAAAGAAAATGTTGCATTCAGATCCCTTTGTCCGGTCGCTACTAGCCTTGATATTATAGGAGATAAGTGGACACTTCTTATTTTAAGAGATATGATTTGGGGACATAAAACCATGTTTCATGAGTTCAAAGAATCTCCTGAAAAAATGCCAAGCAAAATGCTTTCCAATAGATTAAAAAAATTAGAAGGCATGGGTTTTATTTCAAAACAAAAAGGAACAATCAATAAAAAAAATATTTATTATTTATTAGAAAAAAGAGGCTTTGATACTTTTCCTATCATGATAGAGATGGCCATTTTTACGACCAAACATTTCTTTGACCATTTAGGTACTACGTATACGAAGGATGTAAAAAGGAGAATGCTAAAGGACAAGCTTGATTATACGAAGGAGTTAATTTTGAATTATAAGCAATTTGTTCGTCTCCAGACATTTTAACGCAGGACGCTGCGAAAGTATTATTCTGTAATTTATAGCGTCTGATTCACTTTTTTTATTTCTTCAATAAAATTGCGTTCGTTGGATAACCTTGGCACTTTGTGTTGGCCCCCTAATTTCCCTTTTTGTTTTAACCAAGTATGAAAGCAACCTTTTTTTACACTTGTAATTTGTGGTAAACTCAAAGCGATATCCTTATGGCGTTTTGCTTCATAGTCGCTATTGGCTGCTTTTAGGTTATTATCAAGCGCAATAGTAAAAGCAGGTAAATCAGCAGGCTCGTTTTCAAATTCAATTAACCATTCATGCGCACCTGAACTGCTGTCGGACATATATATCGGGGCTGCAGTATATTCCCTGATAGCTACACCAAAGCTAGCACAAGCTTCACTCATGGCTTTATCACTATTATCTGCAATTAATTCTTCCCCAAATGCATTTATAAATTGTTTTAATCTACCACTCACTTTAATTCGGTAAGGCGCAAGATTAGTAAACTGAATCGTGTCTCCTACTAAGTAGCGCCACAATCCGCCATTGGTACTAATCACAATTGCATAATTTTTTCCCACGACCACTTTGTTTAATCCAACAGTCAAGGGCTGCTCCTTACCATATTCTTCAATAGGCATGAATTCATAAAAAATGCCATGTTCCAAAAACAATAACATACCTTCTTCCTTAACATTATCTTGTGCTGCAAAAAATCCTTCACTTGCATTATATATTTCTAAATAATTACAATCAGCACCGATAATTTTTTTAAACTGTTCTTTATATGGGGTAAATGAAACACCCCCATGTATATACAATTCAAAATTGGGCCATACTTCTTTAATTGATTTTTTTCCCGTCAACGCAAGAATTCTTTTTAACAACACCAATGTCCAGGTTGGAACACCTGCGATGGAAGTGACATCTTCATTGATGGTATTTTGTGCTAAGCTTTCAATCTTTGCCTCCCATTCATCCATTAATGCTATTGACAACTCAGGGGTTCGAATTAGACCAGCCCAAAAGGGGGAGTTTTGTAATAACACTGCACTTAAATCTCCGTATTGAATATCTTCTTTAATGGGATGTACTTGATGACTTCCTCCAATAATCAAACCCTTACCCGTAAGTAAATCACTATCAGGCATTGCTTTGTAATACAAGGCCAATACATCTTTTGATCCTTGAAAATGATTGTCCTGAATACTTTCCTCGGTTAATGGAATAAACTTACTTTTATCGCTAGTCGTCCCACTGCTTTTCGCAAACCATTTTACCGGCGTATTCCATAATATAGAATCCTCGCCCTCCATGACTTGGTCAATATAGGGTTTCATATCATGGTACTCATGAATAGGAACTGTTTGTTTAAATGTTCGAATGTTGAAGATATTAGCAAACTGGTACTTCCTTCCAAATTGCGTGTATTGGCCGTGGGTAATTAAATCTTGTAATACCTCACGCTGCGCCGCAATGGGGTTATTTACCCAATGCTCGATATGCCAGTAACGGAAACGAGCCAATCTTGACAGTGCGGGGCTGAAAAT